>CAYGQN010000023.1:0-22182 GCA_964351795.1 uncultured Gammaproteobacteria bacterium | reverse complement strand
GCAACGCGCCATGGCGCGTTGCCGGGTTTCGTTCAGCCCATGGGTGATGGCTACCACGCGGGGGGTATTGGCAATGAGATCCCGCTCGGCAGCCGAAGCCCCTGGCCACAGGGCCGGTGCCAGTTCACGGGCGAAGGGCTCGGCCGGCTCGCGTTGTTCGACGATGGCGATGAACTGCTCCGACAGGGCCTGCTGGCGCTCGGCATCCAGCTCGGCGTCGTCCTCGATGGTGTCGGCAATACGGCACAGCAGGTAGGCATTGCCCACGGCGACACCAAGATCGCCGGGCAACTGCGGGATCGTCAGCGCGAAGGTGCGCGAGACGTGCTGCAGGATCTCGTCCTGGTAGTGCAGATCGGGCTGTTTTGCGCTGCTCACGGGCCGCTTCAGTTGGTCCTGGTGCCGTTGGTGGTGGTTGGCCCGGTCCCAGCCCCCCCGGTGGGCAGGCGCGGTGAACCAGCGTTTGCAGGCTGGCCCCGGACAATGCGAATCCCGGCATTCTAGCGGTTTTTGGCAACGGTTTTCGCGCCCGGCGAGCATCGCGCACCCGCGCCGGACGGGTAACCCGGCATCAGCAGGTGCCAGGCCGGCAGGTGCCATGGCGCAAAGCGGCGAGGGTGGCACCTTCGCAGGCGCGTCCGCTCCGGCAGCCACAGTCTCTGTGGCCGGGAAGCCCCGGCATGAGGCGCGCCTCATGCCCCGCACGGGCGGCGCTGCCGGGCCCAGCCCGGGGCACTTGCGGCCATGTCCCGCCGCTCAGCGGTGCCGGTTGTGCTGATCCGCCGCCATCGGCAGGTACCCTGGGCCGTGACCAGAACCGGTGCAGGGATGGGGCCGGCAATGGAGCGAACCTGCAGGAACCGTCACTGCTGCTGCACCGGGCGCAGCCTGCATTCAGGCCCGATTTACTCGGCTGCGGGCAATGTGCACCAGACAAGCGAGGTTGCCGGCACCGCCGGGCCCGCATAGCGAGGAGACAACTCATGAGCATGCATCGGCAGTCTCTTGTTCACGGCTGGGCAAAGCCCCTCATTACCCTCGGCATCACCCTTGCCAGCCTGGCGGCCGGCGCATCACCGCCGCCATGGGCGCCGGCCTGGGGGCATCGCGGCCACGCACCGGCGATGGTGCACCACCACCACTACTATCCCAGTGCGCCAGCGGTCGCTCACGCGCCCTACCCGGTCTACCCGGCGCCGGTTGCCGCGCCGTATTACGCACCACCGCCTGTACACCCGCGGCGCGGCCGCAATGTGAACTGTGGCGAGCCGCTGTTCGGCGGCGCCCTCGGCGGCGCCCTGGGTGGTTTTGCCGGTTCCAGGATCGGTCGCGGCGACGGCCAGCTCGCGGCAACCGCGGCGGGCACGCTGCTCGGCTACGCCGTTGGCACCAACGTGGCCGGCCGGTGTCGTCCCTGGGGGCGGTAGCCCCGCAGGCGGGTGGCATCGTCTGAGCACCGCACCCGGGGCGGGCAGCCCGCCCCGGGCGTCTGCGGTGACCATCAGAATTCGAAATTGATGGACCTCTGCTTTCGCGCCTGATGGCGAAATCCGGATTCACGCACCTCGCGCAGAATTCGGGTGCGTTTGTCCACTGAATGGCACGCCTTCATGTGGTGTTTCCCGGCCAGTCGGTCTTGACTTGTCGGAACCGCAGGCGCAGCCCTCCGGGGCCGCCACGGGAGACATCAGACTCAGGGGTTACGCGAGTCGCCCGCGTGAATGGCCTCCTGGCCGAAGCTGGATAATTTCCGTGTGTCTTTGGGCAGTCGAAACGTACCAGCCTCGATTCGCTCCCTGAGGTACCTGAAGGTCTGTGCAGTCTGTGCGAGCAAGTGGTCGCCTGCCACCAGTGCCTCATAGCGGGGCGCCTCGCCTGCGGCGCAGAACCGGGCCAGGGGCTCTACAACGGTGTGATAGTCACAAGCCGCGAAGAACGGGAATGAGTAACGTTCCTCCTTTACCTTGCGTACCCGGTGCGACGTGGCCACGAATGTGCCGTTGGTCCAAACCTCCATCATGTCTCCGACATTGATGACGAATCCGCCTTCTACAAGTGGCACGTCTATCCAGTCGCCGGCACCGTTCATCACTTCGAGTCCAGGGGATGTCGGCCAGAGAACCGTGAAGCATTCATAGTCCGTGTGGGCACCGATACCGGGTTCGTCATCGGGAGCATCGGGGTCGTAGGGGTAGTGACTGAGGCGAAGCTGGCTCGGCGGCTTCCTGAGATAGGCCTCGAAGTAATCCTCCGGCAGTTGGAGTGCAAGAGCGAAGCCGCGGAAAATCGTATGCGCAAGCTCGGTCACGTCCTTGTAGTAGTGACTGACCGCGTCGCGGAATTCCTGATCGTCCGGCCACTGTACAGGGCCGAGCATGGGCGTGCGGCCCGAGGCGACTTCCGGGTCATCTGCAGGTACGTCAAGGGGAATGTCGAAGGCCTCCTTGCGGTCGGGCTTCTGACCGTAAAATATCTCTTCCCCCGGAGGTACGTACCCGGAATGGCTGTTCGAGTTGCCGATGTACGTGCGCATCTTCACGTCCATCGGTTGCGCGAAAAAAGCTTTCGTGACCTTCAATAAACGATCACGGGTCTCGGGCTTGATGCGATGCCCGACCACGTGGAAAAAACCGATTTCGCGGCATGCAGATCCGATTTCGTCGGCTACCCGCTGCCGGGCAAGTGGCTCCTGGGAATAAAGGTCGCTTACGTCCACGAGTGGGAGTTGAGTGAAATTCGACGGCATGACTGGCCCTCGCTGTCGGCCCGATCGATTGCGCGGCACAGCGTATTCTGTAACCAGGCCGGACGTAAAGCTGCATTCGTTCGTCGCTGCGACTCGCAATTGCACGACCACCGCACGCGGATGCCCGCCGGCAGCGCAATGACGTATGCGCTGGAATTGCAAATGCGTGTGTCTACGCGGCGATTGGTTGTTGCCGCTTCATGCGATCAGTCGTTGGTTTTACCAATTCCTGATGCGCTTGCGTGACGCGGTGGCGGTGGCTGTGGCTCAGGGCGTCTGGACAGCGAACGGGGCGAGTTCCAACTGCAACCACTCGACAAACAGATCAACTTCACGCGGTCTCTTCAACAGCGCAGGCCGGATGAGGTAGTAATAGCCAAAATCGATATACACGTCGGACAAGCGCACGAGCTTACCGGCCTTGATGGCGTCGGCTGCGAGAAGGTTGTCCCCGAGCGCGATACCTAAATCCGCCTCAGCGGCATCCAGCGCCAGGTGTCCATAAAACATGGGCCCGTCCTTCGCGTTCAAACCCTCTACGCCAGCCTGGATAAGCCATTCCTGCCACCATTTCCGCGAATCCTCGTGCAGCAGCGGGTGTTGTAGCAGGAGGTCGTGGCTCTGAGGGTCGTTATTTTCCGCCAATGTCCGACTGCAGACGGGCGACGTAACGACCTTGCACAGTGGCTCGGACTCAACCTGTTCCGGCGGTTTGCTATCGAACATCAAACACACATGGTCTGGCGCAAAATGCTCAGGAATCGCGCGCTCGAGCGGTATGATGTGCACAGTCAGGTCGGGATTCTGGTCGATGAATCCGCGCAGGCGGGTGATGAGCCAGCGCGAGGCCAACCCGATATCGACCGTGAGAGTGAGTTGTTGCCCGAGTTTCGATGGTGCGACTTCGAGAGTCGCATCGTGGAGGAGGTCGAAAATCCGGGTCAACGACCTCGAAAACTCTATCCCCACCGAGGTCAGTGCAACTCCGCGCCCGAGTCTCTCGAAGAGCGGATGGCCCAACCAGCTTTCCAGTTCGCGAACATGTCGGCCCACCGCAGCATGGGTCACGCGCAGTTCTTCAGCAGCTTTCGTGAAGCTGGAATAACGGGCTGCGGCCTCGAATGCGCGAAGCGCATTGAGTGGAGGAATTCTTCGTTGCATAAGAAATGTGAAAGGGGGCTCCCAGGCATTGGTCCGCTTTGCACCGCAATAGTCGTAGATAATCCCCCAATTTCAAAGAAATACTAACATGTGTTGTTAAGTATATCCGTGTGATCTGTATGCAGGTTGAGACTAGCATCTCCCCAACGGTTTCAAGGCAGAAATATACAGGCATGACGATAGAACGGCAGAACTGGCCGGAGCGATACTTCCCGCTCGAGGAATACCATGCGCGCTGGGAAAAGCTCTCTGCGGAGATGGAAGCCAGCGGCTACGACATTGCCGTCGTCTGGGGCAGGACGGCCGGGAATTTCGAGCGCGCCATGGAAATTCTGTGGCTCACCAACTTCAATTCCACCCACTCCGGCCTGGAACCGGACTCCCCCGGGTCGAAGATCTGGCAGGCCTTCGGTTACTCCTGCGCAATCGTGCGCCGCGGACAGGAGCCGATCCTGGTCGGCGATGAACCGGAGCCCCTGAAGCATATCCTGGCGGTCGACAATTACACCTGGTCGCGCAACACGATTGAAACCGCGGCAAAGGTGCTGCTGGAACAACAGCGCGAAGGCAGAGTCGCCTTCGTCGGGAGCGATTGTCTGCCCGTCAAGTACGCTGACCAGTTCCGGGCGCTCACGCCGGGAATCGAGTACGTGTTCGACGATGACCTGATTCGCAAATGCCGCTTGATAAAGAGCCCACGGGAGCTCGATTGCTACCGGGAGGGGGGCGATATTGCGACCAGTGCCCTCAACCGTCTCATGGATGGACTGTGTTCAGGCAAATCTGCGGCAGAGGCGTCTGCCGATGCTGCCCACGAAATCGTGCGTCGAGGCGGCATTCATCATCGGATCCCGACCAACTGGGGTGAGACCATGTTGACGGCCACCGAGCGTTCGCCGATGTACGGGATCTGCCAGGAGGCGCCGGAGCGCGGCGATTTGGTCTGGGGCATGATCTACGGCCCTCTCCACCAGGGGTACTGGCACGATCCGGGGCGTACGGCTGTCGTGGGACGCAAGCCGACGGCCGCGCAGAGGGCACTGCTGGAAGATTCCTACTCGGTCATTGAAGCAATGCTCGACATGACCAGGCCGGGCACGAAAGTAGCCGATATCGCCCTGGAGGCTGAAAGGGTCAAGGCGACGCTTTCCAAGGATGATGATTACAAGGACATGGGGTGGCCGCATCAAGGGCACGGCAACGGCATGTCCTGGGAGCCGCCGTTCCTCAACGCCGAGCTCTGCACCGATGAGGACGTGCTCAAGCCCGGTATGGTCCTCGGCTACGAAACGTTTCTTACCCGGAAAGGGGTCGGAGCGGCGGACTGGGAGGAGAACCTGATTGTGACTGAAGATGGCTACGAACTGATCTGCAAGAGCCCGGTGTTCTGGTTCTGATCACTCGTCGGCGAGAATCCTGATGCGTTCATTGCCCGGCGATTTCACTGTGCCCGACAGGGTGGCAGTTGGTGATTTTGTGCTGCAGTTGCTCACAATGGACGATGCGCCTTACGACTACGAGGCCTACATGTCGAGCATCGCGAGGCTGCAGGGTGTGCTGGGGCCGGGGCATAACACCTGGCCCACCCGGAATATCGACTACCGCTTTGCAATTGCGTCCGTCGGCTATTGCGAGTGGGAGCACTGCAAGGGGACGTCCTATCATTACGGCATCTTTGCGCGCTCGGGAGGAAAGCAGTTCGGCCGGGTCTCAGTCGCTCCCGGTTTCTGCGACTGTCACGACGTGCAGGTCGTGTACTGGGTGAGGGACTTTGACCTCAGGGACCAGCTGGAAATAGACCTGCTCGCTTTCCTTACCGATTGGATGGCTCGAACCTGGTCTTTTTCGAACCCGGGCTTTCCGGGGCGAACACATTCCTGGGACCTCTGCGCAGCGCCACGATTCCTGCCGGAGCACTTTTCGGCTCCGAAGACAGCAGCGGGCGCGGGTTTTGTCGTTCGCCAGATGCGGATGGACGATTACGTCCTGGATTATCAGGCCTATATGTCGAGCTTTGATGCTATCGCTGCTGTCTACGACCCCGCCGCAGGCTGGCCCAGACCCGACCTCACCTTGAGGGATGCGCTGGTCGCCCTCGGCGCCGTGGAATGGGAGCATTATCACGAGCTGCTTTTTTCCTACTGCGTGATGAATGAGGACGAATCCCGCCAGATCGGCTGCATTTACCTCGCACCCACGCGTAATCCCGGATTCGACGCCGAGTTCAGCTACTGGGTCACGCAAGCGGAAGCGGAGAACGGCTTCGGCCCGGAGCTCGTGGCCTGGGCAAGGAAGTGGCTCGAGACCGAATGGCCTTTCGAATCCGTCGGCTACCCCGGGATAGAATGCACCTGGATGGATTGGATCAGCGCACGTGACGCTTAGCCCCGGGATTCGGATTGCTCGCCTACCGAGTACAATTCCAGTGGATACTGGCGTCAGGCGCTCGTGATGACTGATTCAGAACCGGATGTGCAGGCAGCCCGGTCCAGTGTGCTGCACCCGCTGACCTCCATCCATCAACATGAATCGGCCGGGCCGTTGATTATCCGGTCGGGCACCGGGCTGCATGTCACAGACGTTTCCGGCAATGAATACCTGGATGGTGCTTCAGGGCTCTGGTGCGTGAACGTTGGTTACGGACGTGAGGAGTTGGTGACAGCCACAGCCAACGCCATGCGTGAGCTGGCGTACTTTCATACATTCAACGGCGCTTCCAACCTTCCGCAAATGGAATTGGCCGACCGTGTGCTCGACCTGATCAACAAGGGGGGCGGAGCGCATTCGATGAGCCGCGTGTTCTTCGGCATGTCGGGCTCAGATGCGAACGACACCCAGGTAAAGCTGGCCTGGTACTACAACGAGCTCAGAGGGAAGCCGAAAAAGAAGAAAATAATCTCGCGGAACGGGGCATACCATGGGCTCACGGTGATGGCGAGCTGCCTCACCGGCATCCCGATGTATCACAAGGCATTCGGTTTACCATCGGAACTGGTGGTTCATACGCAGACGCCGGCCTCGTACACACGCTACGGTCTGCCGGGGGAATCCGAGGCGGCCTTCACCGACCGACTGGTCGATGAGCTCGCGGCGTTGATACTCCGTGAGGGGCCGGAGAACGTCGCCGCTTTCATCGCCGAGCCGGTGATAGGCACCGGCGGGGTGCTAACGCCACCAGCAGGGTATTTCGAGAAGGTCCAGGCATTACTCAAGCAGTACGACATCCTGTTCCTTGTCGACGAAGTGATCTGCGGATTCGGTCGCGTGGGCTGGTTCGGATCCCATACCTACAGCCTCAGGCCCGATCTCATGGCAATGGCCAAAGGGCTGACCAGCGGTTACTTTCCGCTTTCCGCAGTGGCTATCAGCGAGCCTGTCTGGGAAGTTCTCCGGGCCACGTCTGAGGACGTGGGCATCTTTGCGCATGGGTTCACCTACTCGGGCCATCCGGTAGGTGCGGCTGTTGCGCTGGCCAACCTCGACATCATCGAGCGTGAAAACCTGGTGGAAAATGCAACTGCGATGGGTCGTTATCTCTTGTCGCGATTGCAGGACACGCTATCAGGAAACAGCTCCGTGGCCGATGTGCGCGGTGCGGGGCTCATGTGCGCCGTGGAAGTCTGCGTGGACAAGGAAGCCCGCCATTTCTTCCCGCCCCACCTCAAGGCAGCGCGTGCCATCGTCGATGCGGCGCGCCAGGACCATAAACTGATGCTCCGCGCGCTACCGTTCAACGACGTGATTGCGTTCTCACCTCCGTTCATCTGCACCAGGCAGGACATCGATTCCATCGTCAACAGGTTTGCCAGCGCCCTGGAAGAAACCCTGCCAGGCTTGCTGACGCAAGCCGCCGGAGCTTCATAGCCGCGAACAGTCCGGTCCCAGGAAACGCAGCGCGTTTCGGGCAAGGCCGGCATGCGCAAGAACTACTCTGAGTATCCGAGGCAGGCACGGTCCAGCGGGCGGTGGCCGTTGTTGCCGGCCAGTTTTTTGTCTGGGCAGCGGTGGTCGTCACGGCGAGTCTTTCATGCTGATGAGGAGCGGATGCAGGTTCAGTGGAACTTCCGTGACATGCAGAGCTATCGCTGGTGCTACAGGCTGTCCTACTCGCACAGTCGCTCGATACGGAGCCTGCAGAATCTGTTGCTGGTGGTGACGATGGGGGGGCGAGAGACAGAGCGGCCGGACCTGGCAGCGCCAGCCATGCCTGATTCAGTGGGGTCGCTAAGGGGGCGCAGTCAGGCATTCATTTGCCTCGCGCCGGCGTGAGGCCCGTCGGCGGGCCCCCAGTGCGACCCGCGCAATCCAGGAAACAATAGTTGCGGCATCAACGGGAATCAGGATTGCACAGCGTGACGTCGGCTGGTGGTGTCTGGCAATTCCGACCGCCGGGTTGCAGTGAGCGACGACCGGGGCACGGGGCAGGGCGCTTGAGGGGGGCGACCCGGCCGGAATCCGAGGTATTCGGCCCCGGGGCTGGTGCATTTTTTCATAGGACTTGTCAGCTTTTCTATCCGACTGCCGATCGGCGATTGGTTTAGCATGAAACATTACTCATGCTGCGGGGATTCCAGATGTGCGGTCGGATAAAGTCAGATGAGTAACAGGAACAATACACTCGCGGTCGTTCTTGGTAGTGTCGGGGAACTCGGAATATTCGTGGCGCCGTTCCTTCTCGGAGTCCTGGTTGACTGGCTGTCGGTCGAGCCCGGCGAGGCCTCCCTCATCATCTCCTTTCAGTTCATCTGCATAGCCGTCGGGTCCTTCCTGAGTGCCCTGTTTCTCCATCGCACGAATCTGAAGTTGCTCGGTTTGATAGCCGTGCTCCTCATGCTGGGCGGCAATGTACTCACGATGGCGAGTGATTCGATCGTTCAGGTGGTTGCGTTCAGGGGCGTCACCGGGTTGGGAGAGGGCGGCTGCATCGGCATTGCGTTCGGTATGGCTTCGCAGGCTGCGAACGCCGACCGGGTCTACTCGACGATGATGTTTGTCGAGGTGGGTCTGGCCATTGTCTTCCTGTTTTTCCTGCCGGGGATCATCGACGCTGTTGGATACCAGGGGCCCTTTCTTGTGATGGCCTGCGCGGCGGCGTGCCTCATGCCCCTCGCCCTGCTCGTGCCGCGGAAAGTTGTCCGGGGGCATGCCGCTCCGGCGCATGCTCCCTCGGTTCTGTTCAAGCCTCAAAGCCTGTTCCTGCTCACCGGCCTGGTAATCATAACGGCGGGAACCGAGACGCTCTGGGTGTATTTCGAGAGAATCGGCCAGAGTATCGGCTTGTCGTTAAAGCAGCTCGCACATTACGGCACGATGTCGATTTCCATATCGCTCCTTGGTCCGGTCATAGCCTTTTTCCTGGGTGCCAGCCTGGGCAGAACGCTGCCAATACTGATGGCGCTGATCATGTATGGAATCGGAGCGCTGGTCATAACGCACACCGCGACGGAGGTCTATTTCGTAGGAGCGGTCATTGTCGAGAGCGTTCTCATCTCGTTCCTCCTGCCGTTTGCCCGCGGAACGATGGCTGAAATCGACAGGACCGGCGCCGTGGCAGCTGCATCCGGTTCCGCTTTTTTCCTTGGGTCAACGCTGGGGCCAGGTCTGTCGGGCGTGATTCTGTTGCTCGGCGGAAGTTACCAGGAGGTAGGGTGGATTGTTGCCGGCCTGTTTGTGCTGGCGTTTGCGATCCTGTTTCCGTTCACCAGCAGACTCGACCGCAAAGCGTACGAGGCGGGCCGCGTAGCGCTTCCGGATTAGCCTGGACACGATCGCATCCGCCCAGAGGCTTACCCGTGTCGGGAACACGCGTGTGCAGCGAAGTGGGGGGCCGCCGTCCATGGCCGCGAAATGCGCCACTGCCGGCCCAAGCCTGGAATGATTTTGCCGGATCCGGCCGGCACGCGTTCCAAGAGCGGCGCAGCCGAATGGCATGCGGCACCGCCCACTACGTATCAACGCGTCGACAACTGCACTGAATGCATGAACGGGCGGGGTTGATTGAGTGGGCTTGGCCGACCGGGACCGGATGGTTCCCTGGTGCGGTGGCCAATGAGTCTTGCCCGGATGAAGCGCCAACACGGTGCATTGCGCATTATTGGTGCGGGGGCTCTTCGCGGCCCCGCTGAGGAGTGCGCGAAAGTGACACTTGCCGGGTGGCGCACATAGCGTCGATACGCCGTTGCTCTACATTACTGCTGGTTTCCGATGGGCCGTCAACACCCAACGCCCACCTTGGGAACGACAGGCAAACAACGGTTCCGAGCCCGGCGGAGCACCAGCGCCCACGCTGCTTCGAGCTCGCCTTCTGCTGAACAGTAATTGAACAAAAGATATCAAGACGCGAAAGATAATATCGGCTGTTAATTGACACGTTGCAACATATTCTGAATGCAGAGCTTGTGCACGGGGCGCTAATGACTGTCCATTGCGCAGTGGAATACGAGAACCAATTCCAAAGCCAGGGGACCTGATTCGTGAATGTGATGCTGAGAGTGCTGATTGGAGTTTCGACGGCCTTTTCATTGAGTGCAAATGCGCAGCAGGGCACGATTGAGGAAATCACCGTGACCGCGCAGAAGCGGGAGCAGAGTATCAGTGACATCGGCGTATCGATTACCGCATTCTCCGGTGCCGACATCGAAAGGCAACGCGTGCTGCAACCGATCGACATCGCTGCACAGACACCGGGCTTGAGCACGGGCAACGCGCTTTCCAGCTCGACGCCGGTCTTTGCGATCCGCGGCATCGGGCTCGATGATTTCAATCCCAATAACAACAGCGGCGTCGGCGTTTACGTTGACGACGTCTTCATGAGCTCGCCCATCTACCTCAACGGACAGCTGTTCGATGTGGAGCGCGTTGAGGTGCTGAAAGGCCCGCAGGGGACCCTGTACGGCAAGAACGCGACTGGTGGCGCAATCAATATCATCGCCAGAAAGCCGACCGACGAGCTCGAAGGCTACGCCAGAATCGGTTATGGACGCTGGAACACTCTCGAAGTCGCCGGCGCAGTGGGCGGTCCCATCACCGATACGGTCAATGGGCGAATCGCCGTAGATTACAAGGACGGCGACGGCTGGCAGAAGGATGTCGATACGGGCCGACGGTTCGGCGGGCTCGATGTGTTCTCCATGCGGACTCAACTGGCCTTCGAGCCCAGCGATAATCTCAGTGCCCTGCTCAATGTCCACTACGTCAGGGACACTTCGGTACCGGTTTCGCCGCGCACGGTGAATTCGGAAGCCGCGGGGGCGGCCCAGGCGTTCTTCGATTTTGGATGCGTCACGCCCGGGGTGGATTTTCTACCGAACGTTCTCGATTTCTGCGGTTTGCCGATCGAGGGGGAACTCGATACCGCTGGCGGAGATCCCGAGGACGTTCGCGTCGGTAATCTCGACCTGTTCAAGGATGACGAGGGCTATGGACTGAGTTTCAAACTGGACTGGCGCC
This sequence comes from uncultured Gammaproteobacteria bacterium, assembly GCA_964351795.1. GTDB lineage: Bacteria > Pseudomonadota > Gammaproteobacteria > JADZEE01 > JADZEE01 > CAYGQN01. Next base: position 10,826 of record CAYGQN010000023.1, on the reverse strand, counting down.
TGCCGGGCATGACTCTCAGTTCAATCACCGGCTGGGACAGCTTCGAACATGTCGCTACCGACAACTTCGACGGCACGCCGGACCCCAACAATGACTACCGCGCGAATGATGACTCCGAGCAGTTCTACCAGGAACTGCGCCTGGTGTCCGATTCCGGAGGGCGATTCGAGTGGGTGGCCGGCTTCAATTACTCGCACGATGAAATCGATGTGGTGGATGCCATCGATGCGAGTACGACGTTCTTTCTCGTCGACCTTGTAACAAGGAACCTCGCGGTAACGGAAACCTCGTACAAGCAGGAAACGGATTCGATTGGGCTGTACGGCCATGGCACATACAGGGTTTCCGACCAGGTGAGGCTCAGCGCAGGGCTCCGATACTCCTATGACGATCGCTGTCTCGAAGGGCAGGCCGTCGATCTTTTCGGTGGAATCCTGTTCGGGCCGGCCGGCGCTATTATCGATTCCGCGAACGAATGCAACGATGAAGAATCGGTCGACTACAAGATCGGGCTCGAATATTTTCCGACTGACGATATCTTGCTGTTTGCGAACGTCGGTACGGCTTACAAGACCGGTGTCTATTACGCTTCTGCGGTGTTTGCACCGACCTGGGCTTACATCGACCCGGAAGAGATATTCTCGTACGAATTCGGCGGCAAACTGACGCTCCTGGACGGCTCCCTTCAGCTCAACCTGTCCTACTTCCATTACGATTACGACGACCGGCAGTCCCTGGTCACGGTGGAGCTGCCGTCGGGGTTTTTCGACCTGACGCTCGGGAGTCTCGATGCAGAGGTCGATGGTGCGGAGTTCGAGTTGTTCTGGGCCCCGATCGAGGGGCTGAATGTCGGCTTTGGTCTTGCCTATCTCGATTCCCGGGTCATCGACCCACCGAATACTTTTCGCGGCCTCACGTCCTTGTCACCCATCGCCGATGGTGAAGCGCTCGCCCAGTCACCGGAGTGGAGCTTCAATACCAGCGCCCGGTACGAACGGCGGCTGTCAAGCAGTCTGAACGGCGCGATCCAGTTGGACTACAACTGGACCGATCGCCAGAAGACCTCGCTTGGCGATCCGACGGCACTGTATGGTCCGTTCGGCAGTCTGAACGGCAGCATCTCGGTGGCTACGAGCGACGGCAGTTGGGAGCTGAGCGTTTGGGGGCGCAACATCACGGATAACAACAGCCAGACGTGGGCTTTCGTGAATTTCTGGTTGGGGCGGGCCTTCTACAATCAGCAGCCTGCCTCGTATGGGGCCACGCTGAGCTATCGATTCTGAAGGAATACCCGGAACCGTGAAAAACTACCCACATCGGTATTGTGAACTCACACTGGCCGTGAACAGCCGCGTACGGCGGGACGGAGCGATTTCGTGAAGGTACCAGCGCTTGTGCCGGAGGAATTTTCGGTACCTGAGGTCTTCGAAGACGGTGGCCTGCGGATCCGGCAGGTCAACCAGGATGACGTGGCATACGAGTTCGAAGCGGTCATGTCGTGTCACGAATTCCTCCGGAACTCCACTTACTTCGATCCGACGGACCAACCATGGCCGCTACCGGATACGACGGTCGGTTTCGTCTGGTCGAAACTGGGGGCACCCGCTTGGGATCACTATCGTCGGTCCACATTCCACTACGGGGTTTTCGACCTCGCCGAGATGAAGCAGTTGGCCGGGTTTACGGTGAGTTACTCCCGGTCCCGGTCGTACGATGCCCAGGTTACACTCTGGACTCGGCAGAGCGCCGTTGAAGAAGGCATGGACGCCACGATATTCGCGCTCGTGAAAAGCTGGTTGGAAACGTCCTGGCCCCTTGAACGAATCGCCTTCCCGGGCTGGGAAAGTGCGTGGGAAGAGTTTTCTCGCCCGAAATTCGTGCCGGACACGTTCGTGGTCCCGAATGATTTCGCGGCAGGGGATTTCTTCGTACGCCTCATGGGGCCACACGATTTTCTCGAGGACATGAAAGCCTGCTTCGACGACGTGGAGCACCTTCAGGGCGTCTTCGGGCCCGATGAGATGGAGTGGCCGATGCCCGACATCACTCCAAGGATTCACCTCGGAGACCTGGGCTGGTGCGACTGGTCGCACTACCACAGGCACTTCTTCGCCTATTGCGTGTATACCGGCGACATGTCCCGACAGCGCGGGTGTATCTACGTACACCCCACGCCGGTTGCTGGCTACGATGCCGAAGTGGTGGTCTGGGTCACCCGGACCGATTTCGAGCAGGGCTTCGATGCCGAGTTGTTCGATTGGGTCCGGAACTGGGTCGAATCAAGCTGGCCGTTCGGCAAAGTGGGCTACCCGGGTCGTGAGACAAGTTGGGACACGTGGAGCGCGCTGCCGGAAAAAGCATAGGCCAAGGCGAGTCAGGACTCGTCAAGGCACGGGCCAGGAGTATGCAAGCAACTGGAAGAACCATGAGAATCAATGCCTCACGCCTGTGGGAGACGCTGATGGTCTCCGCCACGATCGGTGGACGCAACGGCGGGCTATGCAGGCTTGCGTTGACGGACGAAGACAAACAGATGAGGGACCTTTTCGTCCAATGGTGCGAAGAGGCCGGCTGCCGGGTGAGCATAGACAGGCTGGGCAGTATTTTCGCCCGCAGGGACGGGATGGAGAACAGCCTGCCCCCAGTGCTCATCGGCAGCCATCTGGATTCGCAGGAGACGGGCGGCCGTTTCGATGGAGTGCTTGGCGTCCTCTCGGGCCTGGAGATAATTCGCACCCTCAACGACACGCAGGCTGTGACCAGGCGACCACTGGAGCTGGTGTGCTGGACGAACGAAGAAGGGGCGCGCTTCCAACCGCCCGTGCTGGCCTCGGGGGCCTTCGTTGGCGCCAACAACGTGGACGACGTGCTCGGAATAAGGGACGCCGATGGATACGTGTTCGGCGAGGAGCTGCAGCGTATCGGCTACGCAGGCGATATGGCGGTGGGCGAGCGGGCGCTGGATGCCTACTTCGAACTGCATATAGAGCAAGGCCCGGTTCTTGACGAGGCCGGAATCGACGTTGGCGTCGTCACCGGCGGGTATTCCGCGCGCGGCTTCTGTCTGTCATTGGAAGGCGTGACCGCGCACACGGGGCCGACGCCGATGGATCGGAGGCAGGATGCCCTGGCCGCCGCTGGAAAGCTCGTCGCGGCTGTTTATGACCTCGGCTGGGAATACCATGCCACTGACGGCAAGGCGACAACGACGCAGTTGAGCTGCTCGCCTAACAAGCAGGGCACCATCTGCGATCGCGCAGCAATGACCTGCGATTTCCGACACGCCGACCCTTCGGTCTTAGAGTCCATGGAGCGCACGTTCCTGGAAGCGATCACTGAGATTTCCAGGCAGACGAATGTGAAGATGGAGATCACCCGGCGCTGGTCCTACGGGGAGGAGGCATTCGACGTAGAGTTGCAGGAGCTGGTGCGCAAGACCGCGCGGGGTCTGGGGGTGGGGACCAGGGATATTCTCAGCCAGGCCGGGCACGACGCGTACTACCTGTCCAGGGTGACGCCGACGGCGCTGATTTTCACGCCATGCAAAGGCGGTGTATCGCATAATGAGACCGAGGATATCGACCTCGACAGAACCGAACCGGGGGTCAACACCCTCCTGCACGCCGTCCTGGCGCGTGCGAATCGATAGAGCAGGGTAAGAATGGCTGGCGGGACTGACTCCCGTCGAACGGTTGTCAACCCGGTGAGCCTTCCCGGGCCTTCAACAGTGCGATGAGTGCCTGATCCCGCTCTTCCGTGAGCGCCTCTATCGACCGTCCCGCTGTTTCCTCGAGGACACCGGCGACCAGTTTGTCGACGACGCCATCCGACAATTCGACGCCCCCCAGATCCCGCCACCGATTGGTCTGCGCCGGGCCGAGATGCTGGAGATATTGCCGATATCCGCCGGCTCCGGCTCCCAGGTGATACAACAGGTGTGGTCCCATCGCTGCCCACCGCAAGCCCGGGCCATTGACGATGGCCTTGTCCACGTCTTCGACTGACGCAATGCCTTCTGCGACCAGATACACGGCCTCGCGATACAGGGCAGCGGTAAGGCGATTGGCGACATGCCCGATTCTCTCCTTCTTGACTCGGATCGGTACTTTTCCTATGCGCTCGTAGAACTCCATGCACCAATCCGCAACCGCCGGGTCAGTCTGGCCACCAGCCACGACCTCCACCAGGGGAATCAGGTGAGGGGGGTTGTACGGATGCCCCACGATTATCCGCTCAGGATGACGAGCCCCGGATTGGATGTCAGAGCACAGTAACGATGACGTGCTCGACGCAATGATCACCCCCGATTCCACGACGCATTCCAACTCGCGGAGCACCTTGTGCTTCAGTTCGACATCTTCGGGTATGCATTCCTGCACGAAGTCGACGCCAGCGAGGTCCGCTGTGATGGCATCCAGGAACTCCAGCCGCGAGAATGGTGGGGGTGCCTGGCAGCCGTCCTGAGGCAGCGTCCTCCAGGTTCTGCTCACCAGGGCCATGAGTTCGGTGATGTTTTCCAGCGCCGGGTCAATCACGACGACCGAGAAACCCTTCGACAGGAAAAACGCCGCCCAGCTGACGCCGATTGTCCCTGCCCCGACGATACCGATACGGGCAACGCGCTCGACAGCTGGCATCCTCATGCCCGGTCAGTCCTGTAGCCAGTCATCGATCGGTACGTCGCAGGTATTCGCGATACAGGCCAGGGTCATGTACATCCCGACGGTACAAAGCATATCGAGTAGCTGGTCTTTCTCGAATAACCCTGACAGCGCCAGCCACGTTTGGGGACTAATCCGGTAGCCGCTGTTGAGTTCGTCAACGGCTTTCAACAAGAGCGCCTCTTCACTTGTCCAGTGGGGATCATCCGGGTCATTGCGTAGTCGCTCGAAATCCGCCCCGGTGAGGCCTATTGCCCGGCCGCGATCGACATGATGGCGCCACTCGTACTCGGATCCGGTATTGACGGCATTCCTCAAGACCACAAGCTCCAGTTGGCGTGGGGTGAGGGTGTTTTCGCGAACGATATGCCGTCTCAAAGGCGCCCATGCCAGCAGCAGGCGCTCGTGATGTGCCAGCACACCATAGATGTTCAAAGGCCTTTTCAGTGTCTCCAGGAATGGCTGCAGGGCGTGCGGCCAATCCTCGGGGACCAGGGGAGGTAATGATTGTCGCATGGTCACCAATTCCAGTATTTGAAAATTCGGTCATATTTCCGCCGGCTACCCGACATTCCTAAGCGCTTGTGGTGGCTCCCCTAGGGCGTTCTATGAATGCGTATCTTCTGCAGATCAGGAGGCGGCTTGTCCAGAACGTATTTCTTTCAGGACAGACGATTTAAGTTTGCTTGACGCCAAAACCAACGGAAGCATAGTGAACACTTGCGGCCTGGCCGCTTGAGATTCCGATGCACCGGAAGGTCATGACAGAACGAGGGCACCAGGTCCTGACCGATGCGCTAGCACATCCCGGTTGCAGGCTGCAGCGCCCGCACGGGCCATTTGCCGATACGTTTGCTGCTTGCAGCTTCGAATAACCAGTGTCCGCCGGGAGGCGGTATGCCCATGCAATCGCGAGCAGAGCACCAGGTCGCCTTGGTAACTGGCGGCTCGAGAGGGATCGGCAAAGCCATTTGCCTGGCCCTGGCCGCGCAGGGATTCCGTCTTTTCGTTAACTACAGTAGTTCCCTCGATAAAGCGAACGCCGTCAGGGACGAGATCCTGGCTTTCGGTGGTACGGCCGAGGTGGTCCACGCCAGCGTGGAGGACGAAGGTCAGGTCGAAGCGATGGTGTCTCGTGTAGTCAATGAGTGTGGAAGGCTCGACGTACTCGTCAACAATGCGGGCGTGGACCTCTTCAAGCCCGCGCTGGAGACGACGACCGCCGATTTCGTGCGAATACTGGATATCAACCTGAAGGGCACATTCATGGTCGGTCGGGCAGCGCTCCGCCAGATGACCCAGCAGCCGCAGGGTGGCCGGATAATCAACATTACTTCGGATTTCGGCTACCTCGGTCGCGCAGGTTTCTCGGCTTATTGCGCTTCAAAAGCCGGTGTGATCGGGCTCACGAGATCCTGGGCGGCAGAGTTCGCCCCCACAATCCGGGTGAACGCGATCGCGCCCGGCCCGGTAAACACCGATATGGCGGCCGCGCTGACGCCCGAGCAGTACAAAGCGAACGAAGAGGAAGTGCCCTTGAAACGTTTCGCCGAGCCCGAGGAAATTGCATCGGTGGCCGTCTTTCTGGCCAGTACCGACTCGAGCTACCTGACCGGCCAGACAATCGGCGCCAATGGCGGAACAGTCATGCCGTAACGGCCCGGGAGAGTGACCCAGCTTTCCATGAAGAAACTCGTGACTGACAGTGCGTCGCTGAGACGCCGCTTTTTTACTCCGGATTCCACGGTTGGGAAACCGGCAGCGCCTTTCCCCGCGGCTGAATATCAACAGCGCGCCGCGGCCTTGCGTCAGGACATGCAAGCCCGCGGGATTGGCCTGGTCCAGATAACCGCACCCGATTCCATGTACTACTACCATGGCTTCAACGCTCGCTACTATCGAGGTCATGGGCCCACCGCAGAACCACCCATCGGGAGCACCTTCATCCATTACGAAGACCGCCGGATCGTTCACTTCGATTACTCGATGGAGCGCGCCGTTCTGCAGGATACGTCCGTGGCCGACGAATTCATCCTGCTTGATCCAGAGCAGTCTCTCGACGGACTGGTCAGTGCGATAGTGGCCGAATTGCGAACCCGGGGCTGGCTGGAGGCGACCGTCGGCATGGAGATGTCCAGCCACCTTCCTAACCCGTCCGTGAGCAACGCTTTCAGAACGGCCTTTGAAGGATGCGGCTGTGCGGCCGTGGACGTGACCCGAACCCTGAGATCCCTGCGGCGAAGGAAATCCCCGGCCGAGATCGCCCTTATCAGGGAGGCCGCAAGAATTTGCGATGTCGGTCAGGAGGCGGCTCGTCAGATGATAAGGCCGGGCGTGCCTTGCGCGGCGGTGGAGGGGGAGATCACCAGGGCCATGTACGTCGAGGGTGGTGAACCGGCCGCGATAGGCAACGGAGTCCTGTGCGGGGCATCACCCCACCTGCATGCATGGACCACACCGCGCCCGATGCAGGCCGGGGATTTCGCGACCATTGACGTCAAAGGTGTTCATCAGCGCTATCACGTGACATCGGTGCAGACCTACTACATCGGCCGAGCGGCCGAGGAACTCATCGGTTTGCAGGAAGCGATTGAGCAGTCATTCCACCTGTTCGAGCGTGTGGTCAAGGCCGGGGTGCCGGTGAGTTCAGTTTCTGAAGCGCTCGAAGAATGCTATCGCGAAACGGGTATCTGGGGGCTGTATGAATGGGCAGGCGGTTTCGAGTATGGCATAGCCTACCCGCCTGACGCCGTAGGGGAGTTCTACTGGTCCTTGGACAAGCCGACGGAAGATCGCTTCCTGGAAGGAGACTCGCTGACGTTCTACGCGGAGTTCGGTCTGCAGCTGGCCGCCACCTTTCTCGTCACCGGCGAAGGCGCTGAAAGACTCACTGGTGCCGGGCCAGGGTTACAAATACTTGCATGAGCAGGGAATTGGAGATGGTTGACAAATTGACGGAAAACGCCAGTCGACAAACCGACATGGCGTTCAGGCGCGAAGAATTGAAGGGCACGGTCGCGGAAACCTTCTACGCGGGTGCGCTCAGTTACATGCGACGCAAGTATACCCGCGACCTGGCCGGGGTGGACCTGGCAATCATGGGGGTACCCTTTGATCTTGCTACCGGGCATCGACCGGGCGCCCGGTTCGGACCTCGTGCAATCCGGGAAGCATCGGCATTCCAGGCCTGGGATCCGAGTTGGTGGTGGGGGTTCGACCCTTTTGAACAACTGGCGGTTGCCGACTACGGCGACTGTTGCTTTGACTATGGACATCCGGAAAGCATTCCAGGGGCCATAGCGGACGAGGCGTTTGAGATAATCAGTCAGGGGCCGGGATTGTTGTCCTTTGGCGGGGATCATTTCGTGACCTATCCGTTGCTGCAAGCACACCACCGCCTTCACGGCAAACTATCCCTGGTGCATTTCGACGCGCACACCGATACCTGGCCCGCGGAGAAAGGCCGGATTGACCATGGGACGATGTTCTACCATGCGATCAAGGAAGGATTGATCGACCCGGCGACCTCCATCCAGATCGGGATTCGTACGACCAACGAGGATTCCCTTGGTGTCACTGTATTGGATTCACCCTTTGTCCACCGGCAGGGCGTGGACGCGACGATAGAGCGCATCCATGAAACCGTCGCGGGCAGCAAGTGTTACGTCACTTTCGACATCGATTGTCTCGACCCTTGTTTCGCACCCGGGACGGGAACGCCGGTCGCGGGTGGCTTGTCGACCTACCAGTGCCTGGAGATCCTGCGCGGGCTGAAGGGGCTCGACGTCGCAGGCATGGATGTCGTGGAAGTGGCGCCGGCCTATGACACCAGCAATATCACGGGAATAGCCGCGTCCAGCCTGGCGGCGAGCATGATTTGCCTATACGCATCGCGACCGAAGGCCTGAGTCCGCAATACACCCGATGCGGGTGCCCCGGTCCTGCTAGAGCAAACGTTCATTCACCAGGTCATCGAGAGTCGCCTGGATGGATATGCGAAGCGTTTCCACGAGCTCGTCGATCTGGCTCCTGGACATGATGAGCGGGGGAGAGAGGATATTCAGGTGCCCGACCGGGCGGACGATCAGGCCGCGCTGGAAGCAGTGGTCGGCGATCCGTTTGCCGATATTCACTTCGTCAGCGAACAACGCTTTGGTCGCCTTGTCCTGGACGTTCTCGACGCACAGCATGTAAGCCTTTCCACGGACGTCGCCAACAATGGGTAAGTCCGTCAGGGATCCCAGCCTTTCTTCGAAATACGGCCCTGTTTCCCGAACATGCTCACAGATTCGCTGTTGCTCGATGATTTCGATGTTCTTCAGCCCGGCTGCACAACAGACCGGATGTCCGGAGTAGGTGAACCCCATGGTGAACAAGGCGCCGTCGGTTTTGGGGGTGCTTATCACGTCAAACATCTGTTCCGAGATGATGGTCGCGGATAACGGGAGATAACCGGAGGACAGACCCTTGGCACAACAAATGATGTCCGGTTCAATCCCGAAGACGTCATTGGACGCAAAGAAATGACCCAGGCGGCCAAACGCCGTGACGACTTCATCGGAGATATACAGTATCTCGTTCTGCGTGCAGACTTCGCGCATCCGCCGGTGATAGCCGTCTGGTGCGACGAGAACGCCACCGGCGCCCATGATGGGTTCCGCGATGAATGCGGCCACATTCTCGGCCCCGAGGTCGTGGATACGGGTTTCGAATTCCTCGATAAGCAGATCGCAGTACTCGGATTCCGAGCTGCCTTGTGGTCGTCTGTAGCAGTCCGGGGCGGAAACGTAGTAAACGAGGCCTTCTGCGGTATCAAAGCCAAGCTTGTTCTTCTCGATGCCGGTGAGGGCTGCAGTGAGATAGGTACAACCATGGTAGCCGGATACTCGCGAAATGATTTTCTTCTTGTTCGGCTTGCCCAGCTGGTTGAAGTAGAAGTGTGAGATTCTGATAGCCGCGTCGTTGGCCATGGAGCCGCCGGTTCCGAAGAACACACGGTTGAGGGACCCGGGCGCGAGTTCGGCCAGCTTTGCCGCCAGTTCGGCCGCCGGCGGCGAGGTCATCTCGTAGAACGTGCAATAGTAAGGCATCCGCCTCACCTGGTCCGCGATGGCTGCAACCATTTCCTCCTGACCGTAGCCGATGTTCACACACCAGAGTCCGCCGATCCCGTCCATGTACCGGTTACCGTCGTTGTCTGAGACATAGACGTTGTCCGCTTCCGCGAATACTTCAGACCCTTCGGCCTTGAAGGCTTGAAAGTTGGCAAAGGGATGTATGAAGTGCTGGTCCTGGTCCTGTACTGTGCGGGTTGTCTTGCTCATGATGTGAGAGCTCTTATTGTGATTCGGTCGGAACGTCGATTGAATGTACTCGATCTGCATAGCTTTCAGGATGTGAAAAAGCTTTCAGGACCCTTTAAAAAAGGTTCGCAGACGCCGCGCAAAGAACAATGGCTGCCATCAGGCTGTTGCCCGATGTGAGGGTGGCCCGTTGTTGGCCTCGACGGCTCCATATCGGCCCGAAATGAGGGGGCAGCTCCACTGAAGCTCTTCAGAGAAGAACACCGCTGTTACTGCCCGGGCCATGTTCAGCGCGCGGTCAATAGCGCACATCCGTTAGGGTGTCGCTCTACAGCCCCTTCGTTGTTTGCAACAACTCGCCGGAGGTTCGACTGCTGGCCAGCGGTCAGAGTCCCTCCGGAGTGTGGCTGATAACTGAGGGGCTGCGGCGGCCGTCAACTGACTCGCAGTTCGGCCCCGATAGTGTTCGAGTAGCCGGTGCGCGCCGGCGATGCGTGTCGTTCGCGTCGGTGCTGGAGCCGGGCACACTGCCGCAGCGCGCCGTCGGGTTGCCAGCGACGGTCGGTGGCGTGCCAGGCGACACCGCTGCGAATCGGAAGGGAAGGGTTGTTCGCGAGGAACAGCGCCGCGAGGAAAACGTCTGACGGATTCCGACGAAGGGACCGTGCATCGTCCCTCCCTGGCCCGGAATATTGCACCACCGGCGCAAGACGCGCGCCCCCGGGGCCTGGTAAGAGCAGTTGGGGGTGGGTTATAACCTACTGAATTAGCGGGAAAAAGAATTGGTCGGGGTGATAGGATTCGAACCTACGACCCCTGCCTCCCGAAGGCAGTGCTCTACCAGGCTGAGCTACACCCCGAC
>CAYGQN010000022.1:0-22196 GCA_964351795.1 uncultured Gammaproteobacteria bacterium | reverse complement strand
ACCGGCACCCGGAAGGTGCCGGGGCCGTGTTAGGATCGAGTGGATTTGAACGCTGCCAGCGCGACTGTCTCCCGCGGCGGCAACCGGGACTGAAAACGGTAAGCCACCTTGATTGAGCAGTACCTGCCCATCCTGATGTTCCTGCTGTTCGGCGTCACCATCGGCGTGGTCACCATCATCGTCGGTTTCGTCCTCGGCCCGCACAAGCCCGACGACGAGAAGCTCTCGCCGTACGAGTGCGGTTTCGAGGCCTTCGAGGACGCGCGGATGCAGTTCGACGTGCGCTACTACCTGGTCGCGATCCTGTTCATTCTCTTTGACCTCGAGATCGCTTTCCTGTTTCCCTGGGCAGTGGTGCTCGAGGAGATCGGCGTGGCCGGGTTCATGGCCATGATGGTGTTCCTCGGCCTGCTGGTAGTCGGCTTCATCTACGAGTGGAAGAAAGGTGCCCTGGAATGGGACTAGAAGGCGTACTTGAAAAAGGGGTTGTGACCACCTCGGTCGACAAGCTCGTCAACTGGGCCCGCACCGGGTCCATGTGGCCGATGACCTTCGGCCTGGCCTGCTGCGCGGTGGAGATGATGCACGCCGGCGCCAGCCGCTACGATCTCGACCGCTTCGGCGTGGTGTTCCGGCCGAGCCCGCGCCAGTCCGACGTGATGATTGTTGCCGGTACGCTGGTGAACAAGATGGCGCCGGCGCTGCGCAAGGTCTACGACCAGATGGCCGAGCCGCGCTGGGTCATCTCCATGGGGTCCTGCGCCAACGGTGGCGGCTACTACCACTACTCCTATGCCGTCACGCGCGGCTGCGATCGCATTGTGCCGGTGGATGTGTACGTGCCCGGCTGCCCGCCCACGGCGGAGGCGCTGCTGTACGGCGTGATGCAGCTGCAGAAGAAAATCCGACGCACCTCCACCATCGCCAGATAGCGTTCCTGACCGTCATGACTGCAACCGCCAGCGATCTGAGGGCCGATGTCGAGCGCATACTCGCCAGCCAGCTCTCCGGTATTTCCATCGCCACGGGGATGGTCACCCTCGAGTGCCAGGCCGCCGCCTGCCTGCAGGTCGCGCGCACCCTGCGCGACCATCCCGAGCTCGATTTCGCCCAGCTCACCGACCTCGCCGGGGTCGACTACAGCACCTGGGGCGAAGCGGACTGGCAAACCCGCAAGGCCTCGGGCTCTGGCTTCAGCCGTGCCGTGGAAGCGGGCGCCGAACACCACGAAGCCCCGGCCGGCCGGCCGCGCTTCGCAGTGGTCTCGCACCTGCTCAGCATCTCGCGCAACCAGCGCCTGCGCCTGCGCGTCTGGCCGGAGGGGGATCCGCCGCAGGTGGCGTCGCTGTGCGAGCTGTGGCCTTCGGCGAACTGGTACGAGCGCGAGGCCTTCGACCTGTTCGGCATCCTGTTCGATGGCCACACGGACCTGCGCCGCCTGCTCACCGATTACGGTTTCATCGGCCATCCCTTCCGCAAGGATTTCCCGCTGGAAGGGCATGTGGAAGTGCGCTACGACCCGGCCAAGGCGCGCGTGGTCTACCAGCCGGTGACCATCGAACCGCGGGTGCTGGTGCCGCGCGTGATCCGCGACGACAACCGCTACTGGCACGAGCCGGAAGCGGCCGGGAGCGACAATGCCTGAGATTCGCAACCTCACGCTGAACTTCGGTCCCCAGCATCCGGCCGCGCACGGGGTGCTGCGCCTGGTACTGGAGATGGACGGCGAGGTCATCGAGCGGGCCGACCCGCACATCGGCCTGTTGCACCGGGGCACCGAAAAGCTCGCCGAGAGCAAGCCCTTCAACCAGAGCATCGGCTACATGGACAGGCTCGACTACGTGTCCATGATGTGCAACGAGCACGCCTACGTGCTGGCCATCGAGAAGCTCCTTGGGATCACGCCGCCCCTGCGGGCGAGCTACATCCGCGTGATGTTCGACGAGATCACCCGCATCCTGAACCACCTCATGTGGCTGGGCGCGCATGGCCTCGACATCGGCGCCATGACGGTGTTCCTGTACTGCTTCCGCGAGCGCGAAGACCTCATGGACTGCTACGAGGCCGTGTCCGGCACACGCATGCACGCCACCTACTACCGGCCCGGCGGGGTGTACCGTGACCTGCCCGAACGCATGCCCCAGTACCAGCCCTCGCGCTGGCGCGATGCCGCCGACGTGTCGCGCCTGAACGAGAACCGGCAGGGCTCGCTGCTGGATTTCATCGAGGATTTCGTCCGGCGGTTCCCGGCATGCGTGGACGAGTACGAGACCCTGCTCACCGATAACCGCATCTGGAAGCAGCGCACCGTGGACATCGGCATCGTCTCGCCGGAACGCGCCCTGGCGCTCGGTTTCACCGGGCCGATGCTGCGCGGTTCGGGCGTGGAATGGGATCTGCGCCGGAAGCAGCCCTACGAGGTCTACGATCAGCTCGACTTCGACATCCCCGTGGGTGTGAACGGCGACTGCTACGACCGCTACCTCGTGCGCATCGAAGAGCTGCGCCAGAGCGCGCACATCATCGCGCAGTGCGTGCAGTGGTTGCGGGCCAACCCCGGCCCGGTGATGCTCGATGACCACAAGCTCACCCCGCCGCCGCGCGAGGAGATGAAGGGCGACATGGAGCAGCTCATTCATCACTTCAAGCTGTTCACCGAAGGCTACTGCGTGCCCGCCGGTGAAACCTACGCTGCCATCGAGCATCCAAAGGGTGAATTCGGCATCTACCTGATCTCCGACGGCGCCAACAAACCCTACCGGGTGAAGATCCGCGCGCCGGGCTTCGTGCACCTGTCGGCCATCAACGAGATGGTCGCCGGCCACCTGCTGGCGGACGTGGTGGCTGTCATCGGCACCCAGGACATCGTCTTCGGGGAGATCGACCGCTGAGGGCGGGTTCGCGCAAGCGCCCGTCGGACGAGAACGCATGGAACCGGAAAACACACCACTGAGCCCCCACGCCCGCGAGGTCATCGACCACTGGCTGGCCAAGTATCCGCCGGACCAGAAGCGCTCGGCCGTGCTCGCGGCCCTGCGCGAGGTGCAGCACGAGAACCAGGGCTACCTCACCGTCCCGCTGATGGACGCCGTGGCCGAGTACCTGGATCTGCCGGCCATTGCCGTCTACGAGGTGGCATCGTTCTACTCGATGCTGGAGACAAAACCGGTTGGCCGTCACAGCGTGTCGGTCTGCACCAATATCTCCTGCATGCTGCGTGGCGGCGAGGAACTGCTGGCCCACATCGAGCAGCGCCTTGGCATCCGCGTGGGTGAATCCACCCCCGACGGGCGCATCTTCCTCAAGCAGGAAGAGGAGTGCCTTGCCGCGTGCTGCGGGGCACCGATGCTCATGATCGACCACAAGTACCACGAGCACCTGACGCCGGAGCGCGTGGACGAACTGCTGGAGGCGCTCGACTGATGACCGACTGGCCCCGCAACCAGGTCTGCATGACCACCCTCGGCCTGGACAAGCCCTGGACGTTGGAGTCCTACCGCAGCGTCGGTGGTTACCAGGCCTGGGAGCGAATCCTGAAGGAGAAGATCGCCCCCGAGGACGTCATCGAACAGGTCAAGGCCGCAGGCCTGCGCGGCCGCGGCGGCGCGGGCTTCCCCACCGGCCTGAAATGGTCCTTCATGCCCCGCGGCAAGGGCGGCCAGAGCTACGTGGTGTGCAACTCCGACGAGTCCGAGCCCGGCACCTGCAAGGATCGCGATATCCTTCGCTTCAACCCGCACGCGCTCATCGAGGGCATGGCGATCGGCGGTTACGCCACGGGCTCCACGGTGGGATACAACTACCTGCGCGGGGAGTTCATGGACGAGCCCTGGCTGCATTTCGAGTCCGCGCTTGCCGAGGCCCGCGAGGCCGGCTACCTGGGCCAGGACATCCTCGGCTCCGGGGTGGATTTCCAGCTGCATGGCCATCTCGGCGCCGGCGCCTACATCTGCGGCGAGGAGACGGCGCTGCTGGAATCCCTGGAAGGCAAGAAGGGCCAGCCGCGCTTCAAGCCACCGTTCCCGGCCAACTTCGGTCTTTACGGCCGGCCGACCACGATCAACAACACCGAATCATTCGCCTCCGTACCGGCCATCATCCGCAATGGTGCCGACTGGTTCGCCGGCCTCGGCGTGCCGAACGCCGGCGGCATGAAGCTGTTCTCGGTCAGCGGGCACGTGGAAAAGCCCGGCAACTTCGAGGTCCCCCTGGGGATGCCGTTCACGGAATTGCTCGCCCTCGCCGGCGGCGTCTGGAAGGGTCGCAAGCTGAAGGCCGTCATCCCGGGCGGCTCCTCGGTGCCGGTGCTGCCGGCCGAGAAGATCCTGGCGGCGAACATGGATTACGACTCGCTGAAGCAGGCCGGTTCGATGCTCGGTTCCGGTGCCGTCGTCATCATGGACGAGACCACCTGCATGGTGCGCATGCTGCGCCGGATATCGCGGTTCTACTACGCCGAGTCCTGCGGCCAGTGCACGCCCTGCCGCGAGGGCACGGGCTGGCTGTACCGCATGCTGTGCCGAATCATCGACGGCCAGGGCCGGCCCGAGGATATCGAGCGCCTGCACGACGTGGCCTGCAAGATCGAGGGGCGCACCATCTGCGCGCTGGGCGACGCCGCCGCCTGGCCGGTGCAGAGTTTCATCCGCCACTATCGCCACGAGTTCGAGTACTTCATCGAGCACGGCCGCAGCATCGTCGACGGTGCCGAACCGGAGGCCGCATGAGCATCCGTCCCGACACGGTCGCTGACCCGCACGCAATGGTACTGAACCCGACATGAGCGACGACACGGTCACCATCAACGTCGACGGCCGGGATCTGCAGGCGCGCAAGGGCGCCATGCTGATCGAGGTCACCGACACCGCCGGCATCTACATACCACGGTTCTGCTACCACGATCGCCTGTCGGTGGCGGCCAACTGCCGCATGTGCCTGGTGGAGGTGGAAAAGGCCCCCAAGCCCCTGCCGGCCTGCGCCACCCCGGTCATGGATGGCATGGTGGTGCACACCCGCTCGGAACTGGCGGTCAACGCACAGAAATCCACCATGGAATTCCTGCTCATCAATCACCCGCTGGATTGCCCCATCTGCGACCAGGGCGGGGAGTGCGAGTTGCAGGATCTCGCCATGGGTTATGGCAGCAGCGTCTCGCGCTACACCGAGCGCAAGCGGGTGGTGAAGGACAAGAACATCGGTCCGCTCGTGCAGACCGACATGACCCGCTGCATCCATTGCACGCGCTGCGTGCGTTTTGGCGAGGAAATCGCCGGACTGCGCGAACTCGGCGCCACCGGCCGCGGCGAGCACATGGAAATCGGCACCTATATCGAAAAGGCCATGAACTCGGAATTGTCGGGCAACGTCATCGACCTGTGTCCGGTGGGCGCGCTGACCGCCAAGCCCTACCGCTATACCGCCCGGGCCTGGGAGCTGCGCGAGTTCCCCACCATTGCCGGGCATGATGCAGTGGGATCGAACATCGCCTTGCACGTGAAGGGCCGCGTCGCCAAGCGGGTGGTACCGCGTGCCAATGACGCCATCAACGAGGTGTGGATCTCCGACCGCGACCGCTTCTCCTACGAGGGGTTGAACCACGCTGACCGCGCCCTGCAGCCACTGGCGCGCGAGCAGGACGGGCGCTGGCGTGAAATCGACTGGGAGGAAGCCTTCCAGCGCCTTGCCGGGGCCCTTCGCAACTGCCTGGAGCAGCACGGGCCCGCGCAGCTGGCGGCACTGGTGTCGCCGGGTGCGACCACCGAGGAAGGTTATCTCGCGCAGAAACTGCTGCGCACGCTGGGCAGCGGCAACATCGACCATCGCCTGCGCCAGGCGGATTTCTCCGGCGATGCCGACAGCGACGGCGTGGCCTGGCTTGGCATGCAGATCGCCGAGCTGGAACAGGTGGACGCGGCCCTGCTGGTTGGCACGGTACTGCGGGCGGAGCAGCCCATGCTCAATCATCGGCTGCGCAAGGCGGCGCTGCGCGGCGCGCGGGTCACGTTCGTGAACCCGGTGCGGACGGACTGGAATTTCGGGCCCGTGCAGGAACTCACCGGTGGCGGGGATGCCATGGTGGCCTGGCTCGCTGCCATCGCCGATGCGCTCGATGCCGGCGCGGACCCGGCACTGCCGCGCGCCGACGCCGACGCCGACGCCGTGGCCGCTGTGGCCGCCGCATTGCGCGAGGCCGACAGGCCCGTGTGCCTGCTCGGGCCGCTGGCCCTGGCGCATCCCTCCGCGGCGGTCATTGGCCGGCTGCTGGCCGACATTGCCCGCGCCTGTGGTGCGGGCTTCGCCACCCTGCCCGACGGCGGTAACGGGGCAGGGCTCACCCTGGCGGGCGCCGTGCCGCACCGCGGGCCCGGGCTGGCACCTGCGGCGCCTGCCGGCCTGGCGGTTCCGGGCATGATTGCCGGCAACATGAAGGCGGTGCTCACCCTGGGTATCGAGCCGGCCCACGACAGCCTCAATGCTGCCGGCGTCGCCGGCATGCTGGCGGGGGCCGATTTCGTCTGCGCCATGAGCGCCTATGCCGACGCGGCCGTGAAGGAGTACGCGGATCTCATTCTGCCGGTGGCGCTGTTCCCGGAGAACGAGGGCAGTTTCATCAACGGCGAGATGCGCCGCCAGGCGTTCGCGCCCGCGGTCAAGGCGCCGGGCGAGGCCAGGCCCGCCTGGAAGGTACTGCGCATGCTCGGCGAGTATCTGGAACTGCAGGGTTTCGACTATCTCTCCGTGGACGAGGTCAGGGCCGCGGTGAACGTACCGGAAGCCGGTGTGCCCGTGGCGCAGGCCCCGGCCACGCCGGCCTTCTCGCCGCTGCCGGCTGGTGCGGCCACCCTGGTGCCGATGATTGCCCCGTTCAGCACCGATGCCATGGTTCGCCACGCCCGCGCGCTGCAGGCCGCCGCCGGTGCCGCCGATGGCAAGGTGCACATCAGCCCGGTTCTGGCTGCAGCGGCAGGCATCGCCGACGGGGACCGTGTCATCCTCGAAGCGGCCGGCGGACGCATCGAGGCCGTCGCCATGCTGGACGCGCATCTGGACGACGACGTTGTCGCCGTCCATACCGGTGGCTCCCTGACGGCCGGCCTGAATGCCTGGTACGGCCCGGCATCGGTCACGCGCGCATGAGCCCGGAACTCACGGCGCCGGGCTGGCACGGCCTGTTCGACTGGCTCCCCGGGCCCATGCCCATGCTCGCGGTGACCATGGTCAAGATCATGCTCATCACCGTGCCGGTGATGCTCACCGTGGCCTACCTGACCTTCGCCGAGCGCAAGATCATCGGCTATATCCAGGTGCGAATCGGCCCGAACCGGGTCGGCCCGCGCGGCTTCCTGCAGCCCATCGCCGACGCCCTGAAGCTGGCCTTCAAGGAGATCGTCGTGCCCTCGGGCGCGAACCGGGTGCTGTTCCTGATGGCGCCCATCCTCGCGCTTGGCCCGGCCCTGGCCGCCTGGGCGGTGATCCCCTTCGATGCCCACATGGTGCTTGCCGACGTCAACGCCGGCCTGCTGTACGTGCTGGCACTGACCTCGCTGGGCGTGTATGGCATCATCATTGCCGGCTGGGCCTCGAACTCCAAGTACGCCTTTCTGGGCGCCATGCGCTCGGCCGCGCAGATCGTGGCCTACGAAATTGCCATGGGTTTTGCCCTGGTCGGTGTGCTGGTCGCCGCGGGCAGCCTCAATCTCAGCGCCATAGTCGATGCCCAGTCCGGGCCGGTGTGGAACTGGTTCTGGCTGCCGCTGGCTCCCCTGTTCGTGGTGTACTTCATTGCCGGCGTCGCCGAGACCAACCGGGCGCCCTTCGACGTCAGCGAGGGCGAGTCGGAAATCGTCGCCGGCTTCCACGTCGAGTACTCGGGCATGGCTTTCGCCGTGTTCTTCCTGGCCGAGTACGCCAACATGATTCTCATTGCCGCCCTCACGGCCACGCTGTTCATGGGGGGCTGGTACTCGCCTTTCCACGGCGTTCCCGTCATCGGCGAGCCGAACATCGCCTGGCTGCTTGCCAAGATAGCCTTCTTCCTGTTCCTGTTCCTGTGGTTCCGAGCCACCTTCCCGCGCTACCGCTACGATCAGATCATGCGCCTTGGCTGGAAGGTCTTCATACCCATCACCATCGTCTGGCTGGTTGTCGTCGCCGTCATGGTGATGCTCGGCGTGCCACCCTGGTTCAACGCAACCTGAGACAGACCATGACGCCTGCTGCTGCCAATCCGATTTCAAGCTATTTCAAGAGCCTGTTCCTGTTCGAACTGCTGAAAGGTATGCGCCTGACCGGATCGCGCCTGTTCGACCGCAAGGTCACGGTGCAGTACCCGGAGGAGAAGACGCCGCAGTCACCACGTTTCCGCGGCCTGCATGCCCTGCGTCGCTACCCGAACGGTGAGGAACGCTGCATCGCCTGCAAACTCTGCGAGGCGGTCTGTCCGGCCGTGGCCATCACCATCGAGTCCGAGCAGCGCGATGACGGCACCCGGCGCACCACCCGTTACGACATCGATCTGACCAAGTGCATCTACTGCGGTTTCTGCGAGGAAGCCTGCCCGGTGGATTCCATCGTGCAGACCCGCCATTTCGAATACCACGGCGAGCAGCGCGGCGACCTGCTGATGACAAAAGAAAAGCTGCTGGAAGTGGCGGACCGTTTCGAACAGCAAATCGCCGCTGATCGCCAGCAGGACTCCGCTTTCCGCTGACGGCACGGCCGGGCGGGGGCGCAGCGGAGCACAACACAACAATGACAACCGGGGGGACAACAGCAAGGTGATCGAACAGGCGATATTCTATTTCTTCTCGCTGCTGCTGCTGTTCGCCGCGACCATGGTCATCACCGTGCGCAACCCGGTGCACGCGGCCCTGTTCCTGGTGCTGAGCTTTTTCTCCAGTGCGGCCCTGTGGCTGCTTCTGGAAGCGGAATTCCTGGCTATCGCGCTGGTGCTGGTCTACGTCGGCGCCGTGATGGTGCTGTTCCTGTTCGTGGTGATGATGCTCGACATCAACCTGTCCGTCCTGCGCGAGGGCTTCACCCGCTACGTGCCGGTCGGCTTCGTGGTCGCCACCGCGATGACCGCGGCCATGTACCTGATGTTGCGGGCCAATTTCAAAGTGCTGGATTACCCGGCACCGCCTCGCAAGGGCGCGGATTACAGCAACACCGAAGCCCTTGGCTCGGTCCTGTACACCGATTACGTGTTTCCGTTCGAACTCGCGGCCGTGCTGCTGCTGGTGGCCATCATCGCCGCCATCGCCCTGACCTTGCGCGGCACCCGCCAGCACAAGATGCCCAAGCCGGAGAACCAGGTGGCCGTGCGCTCCCGTGACCGCGTGCGCCTCGTGAAGATGCCGTCGGAGAAGAACCAGTGATCCCCCTGTCGAGCTACCTGGTGCTTGGCGCATTCCTGTTCTGCCTGAGCGTCGCGGGGATGTTCCTGAACCGCAAGAACGTCATCATCCTGCTGATGTGCATCGAGTTGATGCTGCTGTCCGTGAACATGAACTTCATCGCGTTCTCGCATTTCCTGCAGGATATCGCCGGGCAGGTGTTCGTGTTCTTCATCCTGACCGTGGCGGCCGCGGAATCGGCCATCGGCCTGGCCATCCTGGTCGTGCTGTTCCGCAGCCGGGCCACCATCAATGTCGAAGACCTCGACACCATGAAGGGCTGAGGCACGCGCATGGCAAACGTCTATCTCCTCATCGTCCTGGCGCCCCTGCTTGCGGCCATCATCGCCGGCCTGTTCGGCCAGGGGATCGGCCGTCATGGCGCGCACCGGGTCACCATTGCGGCTGTCGCCCTGTCCTTCCTGCTGTCGCTGGTGGCTTTCGATCACGTCGTTTTCGAGCATGCGGCGGTGTACAACGAGACCTTGTACACCTGGGCTGCCATCGGCGGAATCAATCTGCAGGTCGGATTCCTGGTCGATTCGCTCACGGTCACCATGATGGTGGTGGTGACCTTCGTTTCCCTGATGGTGCACATCTACACCATCGGCTACATGCACGAGGATCCGGGCTACCAGCGCTTCTTCAGCTACATATCCCTGTTCACCTTCAGCATGCTCATGCTGGTAATGTCCAACAACTTCCTGCAGCTGTTCTTCGGCTGGGAAGCCGTGGGCGTGGTGTCCTACCTACTGATCGGTTTCTGGTTCAAGAAGGATTCCGCGGTATTCGCCAACCTCAAGGCGTTCCTGGTGAACCGGGTCGGGGATTTCGGTTTCCTGCTCGGTATCGCCGGCGTGCTGCTGTACTTCGGCTCCCTGGACTATGCGCCCGTGTTCGCCGCCGCACCGGCCGTGGCCGGCACCACGGTAGAGCTCTTCGAGGGGAGCCCCTGGTCGGTCATCACGCTTATCTGCCTGCTGCTGTTCGTGGGCGCCATGGGCAAGTCGGCGCAGGTGCCGCTGCACGTGTGGCTGCCCGACTCCATGGAAGGCCCGACCCCCATTTCGGCACTGATCCATGCCGCCACCATGGTCACGGCCGGCATTTTCATGGTGGCGCGCATGTCGCCGCTGTTCGAACTCAGCGAGACAGCGCTCAGCACCGTGCTGGTCATCGGTGCCATCACGGCCTTCTTCATGGGGCTGCTGGGGCTGGTGCAGAACGACATCAAGCGCGTGGTGGCCTACTCCACGCTGTCCCAGCTCGGCTACATGACCGTGGCGCTCGGGGCCTCGGCCTACGCCGCCGCGATCTTCCATCTCGCCACGCACGCGTTCTTCAAGGCGCTGCTGTTCCTGGCGGCCGGTTCGGTCATCATCGGCATGCATCACGAACAGGACATGCGGCGCATGGGCGGCCTGCGCCGCTACATGCCGGTCACCTGGCTGACGGCGCTCATCGGCTCGCTGGCGCTCATCGGCTTTCCCGGTTTCGCCGGCTTTTTCTCCAAGGACGCCATCATCGAAGCGGTCCATGCCGCCGATCGGCCGGGCGCGACCTTCGCCTACTGGTGCGTGCTGCTGGGGGTGTTCGTCACGGCGCTGTACTCCTTCCGCATGTATTTCCTGGTGTTCCACGGCACGCCGAGAATGGACGAGCATACCCGCGAGCACCTGCATGAATCACCCCGGGTGGTGACCTGGCCCCTGATTGCGCTGGCGGTGCCCTCGGTCATTGCCGGGGCCATCGGCGCGGGCCCGCTGGTGTTCGGCCACTACTTCGACGGCGCCATCCACGTGGCCGGCGCCGGTCACCACGGCGGGGAAGGGCACGGTGCCTGGCAGATGTTCACGCACGGCCTGGTCGCGCCGCCTACCTGGCTGGCCCTGGCGGGCGTGGCAACCGCCTGGTACCTGTACATGAAGCGGCCCGAGCTGCCGGCGGCCATCGCCCGGCGTTTTGCTTTCCTGCACCGCCTGCTGCTGAACAAATACGGCTTCGATGATTTCAACCAGACCGTTTTCGCCGGCGGGGCACGTGCGCTCGGGGACCTGTTCTGGCGCCTTGGTGACGTGGTCATCATCGACGGGCTGGCCGTCAATGGCTCCGCCCGCGTGGTGGGCTGGGTGGCCGGCATCGCACGACAACTGCAATCCGGCTTCCTGTACCACTACGCATTCGCCATGATTCTCGGCCTGGTCGGACTGCTGGGCTTCCTGTTCAGTCGCTACGGGGTCCCGGGCGGCTGACAACACCCCCGCGCCGGGGGATGCCGGCGGCTGCGACGCAAACGAAAAAAGAACAAATGACCACTGAACTTCCCTTGCTGAGCCTGCTCATCTGGTTCCCGATAATCGGCGGGCTCTGGGTGCTGTTCGCCGGTTCCCGCGTACCTGCCGATGCGGCCCGCATGGACGCCCTGCTGATCGCCATCGCGACCTTCGCCCTGTCCATTCCCTTGTGGACCGCCTTCCAGCCGGAGTTCGCCGGCATGCAGTTCGTCGAGGAGGCCATGTGGATAGAGGCCTTCGACATCCGCTATTTCCTTGGCGTGGACGGGATCGCGGTGCCCCTCATCCTGTTGACCACGGGTACCACCGTGCTGGTGGTGCTGGCGGGCTGGGAAAGCATCAACGATCGGGTGCACCAGTACATGGCGGCCTTCCTGGTTCTCGAGGGCCTGATGGTGGGCGTGTTCGCCGCCCTGGATGCGGTGCTGTTCTACGTGTTCTGGGAAGCCATGCTCATCCCGATGTTCCTCATCATCGGCATCTGGGGCGGGCCGCGCCGCGTCTATGCCTCGGTGAAGTTCTTCCTGTACACCTTTCTCGGCTCGGTGCTGATGCTGGTGGCGTTGCTGTACCTGTACCTGACCGGCTCGAGTTTTGCCATTGCCGATCTGCATGCGCTGCCGCTGGCTCTGCCGGAGCAGCTGCTCATCTTCCTGGCATTCTTCGCCGCGTTCGCAGTCAAGGTGCCGATGTGGCCGGTGCATACCTGGCTGCCCGACGCCCATGTGGAGGCACCCACTGGCGGGTCCGTTATCCTGGCGGCCATCATGTTGAAGATGGGCGGCTACGGTTTCCTGCGTTTCAGCCTGCCCATCGCCCCCGACGCCTCCGCGGCACTGGCCGATGCGGTCATCGTGCTGTCCCTGGTCGCCGTGGTCTACATCGGCTTCGTGGCGCTCGCCCAGCGCGACATGAAAAAGCTCATTGCGTACTCGTCGATTTCCCACATGGGTTTCGTCACCCTGGGCTTCTTCGCGATTTTCCGCATCATGGCGGGTGAGGGCGGCAGCGACCTGGCGGCGCTCAGCCTCAATGGCGCCATGGTCCAGATGATTTCCCATGGGTTCATCTCCGGGGCGATGTTCCTGTGCGTGGGGGTGCTGTACGACCGCGTCCACAGCCGCGAAATCGCCGACTACGGTGGCGTGGCCAACACCATGCCGAAATTCGCCGCGCTGTTCCTGCTGTTCGCCATGGCCAACAGCGGCCTGCCCGGCACCTCGGGCTTCGTGGGCGAATTCATGGTCATTCTTGCTGCGTTCGCCGCAAGCCCCTGGATTGCTTTTTTCGCCGCCGGTACTCTCATTCTGGGCGCGGCCTATACGCTGTGGATGTATCGCCGCGTGGTGTTCGGCGAGGTCACCAATCGCAATGTCGCGCAGCTCACCGACATCAACGAGCGCGAGCAGTTGATCCTGTTCGCCCTTGCGGGCCTGGTGCTGCTGGTCGGCCTGTGGCCTGCGCCGCTGATCGATGTGATGGCGCCGACGCTCGATGCGCTGCTGGCCCACGTAATCGAAGGAAAGCTGCCCTGATGATGCAGAACTGGACCATCGCCGCTCCGGAAATCCTCCTGCTGGCCATGGCCTGCATCGTGCTGGTCGTGGATGCCTACTCCCGGGACAGCGAGCACCGGGTGGCCTACTGGCTCTCCCAGGCCAGCCTGCTCTCCGCCCTCGGCCTGACAGCGATGTTCGTACCCCAGGAGCGCATGCTCGCCTTCACAGGCACCTTCATCAGCGATCCGATGGCGGTGGTACTCAAGGCCTTCGTCTGCGCGCTGACGGTACTGGTATTCGTGTACGGCCGGGATTACCTGTCCCGTCGCGGCCGCGTGACCGGCGAGTATTTCGCGCTTGGCCTGTTCGCGGTGCTGGGAATGATGGTGCTCATTTCCGCCGCCAGCATGCTCACGCTCTACCTTGGCCTGGAACTGCTGTCTCTGGCGCTGTATGCAATGGTTGCCATGGAGCGGGACTCCCCGCGTGCGGCCGAGGCGGCCATGAAATACTTCGTGCTTGGCGCCATCGCATCGGGAATGCTGTTGTACGGTATTTCGATCCTCTACGGTGTCAGCGGCCACCTGGAGCTGGCCGGCCTGGCCGAGGGGCTGCAACTGCATCCGGAACGTCGCATGATTGCGGTGTTCGGGCTGTTCTTCGTGTTGATCGGCATCTCCTTCAAGCTCGGCGTGGTGCCATTCCACATGTGGCTGCCCGATGTTTATGAAGGTGCCGCCACCTCGACCACGCTCTTCATCGCCGTGGCGCCGAAGCTGGCCGCCTTCGCAATGGCCATCCGGGTGCTCGCGGACGGCACCTGGCAGTTGCTCGGGGACTGGCAGCCGGTGCTGGCGAGCCTGGCGCTGCTGTCGATGCTGCTCGGCAACCTGGTGGCCATCGCCCAGCGCAGCATCAAGCGGATGCTGGCGTATTCGACCATCGCGCATATGGGCTTCCTGCTGGTCGGCATCAGCGCCGGCAGCGTGGATGGCTTTGCCGGGGCGATGTTCTACAGCATCACCTACGCACTGATGAGCGCCGGCGCCTTCGGCGTCATCATCGCGCTCGGCAGGAGCGGCGATGAGCGCGACCAGATTGCCGACTTCGCCGGCCTGTCACGCCGCAGCCCCTGGTTCGCCCTGATCATGATGGTGCTGATGTTCTCCATGGCCGGGGTGCCGCCTTTCGCGGGTTTCTGGGCCAAGTGGTTTGTGCTCAAGGAAGCCGTCGCGGCGGGACTGGTGTGGCTGGCCATGGGCGGGGTGCTGACCTCCGTAATCGGCGCCTTCTACTACCTGCGCATCGTCAAGCTCATGTATTTCGACGCGCCGGACAGCGTTGAGCCCGCCCACGCCGGCGCCGATGCCAGCTTCATGCTGAGCGCCAATGGCCTGGCGGTGCTGGCCCTGGGACTGGCCCCGGGCCTGCTCATGTCGGTCTGCCTGGTGGCGCTGCGTATCTGAGCCGGCACCGGTCAGCGCAGCCGACCTACCACCTCGCCCATCCTCAATCGCGTTTCCGTCGCGAGGTCATCCCGCCATTGCGCCCGACCGGGCTCGAACAGGGTGATGACCGTCGAGCCCAGCAGGAAGCTGCCGAACTCTTCGCCGCCTGCCATGCGTGTCGTGGTGTCATCGACGGCGGGGACGAGGTCGATCCTGCCGACGATGAGCGCCCCCACCATGATGTGCACGAAATGCCCGTAGTCGCCCTGGAAGACGGTGATACTCCGGCGGTTGCGCGCGAACAGCCGCGGGACACAGCGCACCGACGAGGGTTTCACGGCGAACAGCGTGCCGGGGACATGCACCGTGCGCAGGGGGGTGCCGGCACAGGGCATGTGCACGCGGTGATAATCTCCGGGTGACAGGTAGACGGTCAGGAAGTGACCGTTGTGGAATCTGGCCGCCAGCGCCTCGTCGCCAGCGAGCAGATCGGTCAGGCTGTAGTGGCGGCCCTTGGCCTGCAGCAGCCGGCCGTGGGTAATGGTGCCCGCTTCGCTGATCCGCCCGTCGGCCGGGCTGAGGATGACATCCCCTCCATCGTTGATTGGCCTGACCCCGGGACGCAGGGCGCGGGTGAAAAACGCATTGAAGGATTCATAGGCGACGGGGTCTGTTTGCTCCGCCTCGCTCATATCAACGTCGAAGGCCGCGATGAAGCGGCTGATGAACAGGTCCTTCAACCAGGGCCGGCGCGAATCGGCAAGGCGGCCGGCCAGTGCCGACAACAGTCGCCGCGGGAGCAGAAACTGGATGGCGGTGGCCAGCCAGTCGCCAATCGATGCGTCCTGGGCCACGCGATCAGGGTCCGTGGTGGTGGTGGTGGTGGTGGTGCGAATCGGCGGCCCCGCTCATCCGCCTGACCGGGAGCACGGCCTGCACCGGCTCGACGCCGGTGAAATGCAAGGTCAGCGGGAGCGTTTCACCGGCAACCAGCGCGGAATCGCCCAGCTCGATCATCAGGTGCAGGCCGCCCGGTTCCATGAGCAGCTGCTCGCCGGGGGCAATCGTGATGGATTCCACGGGCACCATCCTGGCCATTCCGGCATCAATTCTTGTCTCGTGAAGGGTGATTGCCTGTGCCCTGGGGCTGCTGACCCCGACCAGGGTCAGAGAGGCCGGGCCCGGGTTGCTCAGCTGTAAATAGGCGGCGCTCATTCGCATGCCCGGCAGGGTTTCCCCGGCCCAGCCGCCCGCCAGTGCGGGTTCGCCGGAGCCGGCGGCGGCTGGGCCGCCGAGCAACAGGACGAGCATGGCCGCAATCGCCCAGCGCATCATGAGGCCTTCATGAATGCGTGGATGGCGCGAATACGCTCAGCGATGTCCGCCGGTTCATGCGGCGCGGAAAACACGCCCAGCCGTCGCACCCCGGGATCAATCAGGAACAGCGCTGCCGTGTGATCCACGCTGTAGTTGCCGCTGTCGTCGGCAGCTTCCCGCACGTACAGCGCGCCGAGCTGGCTGGTGAGCGTCTGCAGGTGTTCATCGCTGCCGGTCAGGCCGAGGAAGTCCTCGTTGAAATACGCCAGGTAGCGAGCCAGTTGCTCCGGGGTGTCCCGCTCCGGATCAACCGACACCATGACCACCTGGAGTTGCCCGGCCGGGAACCCGGCTGCCAGCAAGCGGCGGCTGGCCGAGTCCATGACCTGCAATGTTGCCGGACACACGTCCGGGCAGTTTGTGAAGCCGAAGAAAAGCAGGGTCCACTGCCCCTCCAGGCGGGCCTTGTCGAAGCGCTCGCCGTGCTGATCCACCAGCTCGAAGCCGGCCAGCTCCGGCCCGGGCGGCCATAGCAGCCCCGGAACATCAGGCGCTTCCTGCCTGCCGCCAACCATGTTCTGGAGAGCCAGACCGACCCCGAAGGCGGCCAGGGCACCTGCCAGCAGCAGCACCGGTTTAAGTGTCTTGTTCATCGAGCGCCATTATACCGGAGCCCGGCCCTCGCCAGCGTCGCCGGGGCCCGGAAACCGGCGGCGCTGACCCTGCAGCAGGGGCCCACGATGCCTGCTGGGCAAGCTGGCTGGCGCGCTAAAGGATTCCGCCGCGGCGACGATACCCCGTGGGAGTGGGTATATCTCGCCAACTGCCCACCGGACCAAGATGGAGAGCAAGATTATGGCAACGATTCTCGCGGTGGATGATTCGGCATCCATGCGACAGATGGTGTCCTTCACCCTGAAAGGCGCCGGCTACGACGTCATCGAGGCCGTTGACGGCAGCGATGCCCTGAAGAACGCACAAGGCAAGTCCGTCAACCTCGTCCTCACCGACGTCAACATGCCTGGCATGGATGGCATCACGCTGATCCGCGAGCTCCGCAAGCTGCCCGCCTTCAAGTACACGCCGATGCTGATGCTGACCACCGAATCCGCGCCCGAGAAAAAGGCGGAGGGCAAGGCCGCCGGCGCTACCGGCTGGCTGGTCAAGCCGTTCAACCCCGAACAGCTGCTGTCCACTATCAAGAAGGTCCTCGGCTGAGAGCAGCCGCCGGGTCCCCTCCCGGCATCCGCTTCGGCCCAACACAGGCGCCAAGACATGGGCATAGACATCTCGCAGTTTCACCAGGTGTTCTTCGAGGAGAGTTTCGAAGGCCTCGACATCATGGAGTCAGGCCTGCTTGACCTCGATATCGGCGAGGCGGACCTGGAAGCCATCAACACCATCTTTCGCGCGGCCCATTCAATCAAGGGTGGCGGCGGGACATTCGGCTTCACTGCCATTTCCGACTTCACGCACGTCGCGGAAACCCTGCTCGACGAGGTCCGTGCCGGCAAGCGCCAGATCACGCGCGAGCTGGTGGACATCCTGCTGGAATCCGTTGATTGCCTGCGCGACATGCTGGCCGCCACCCGGGACGGCGAGCCTACCGACGAACCGCGCATAGCCGATCTGCAGGTGCGGCTGGAAAACGAGTTGCATCGTGGCAGCCAGGCCGCTCCGACCGCGGCCATCGATGCCGAAGCGGCGCCATCCGCGCCCGGGCTGACCGAAGCCACGCCGGATGCCGCCGCCAGCGTTGCAGAAGACGGGGATGAACGCAGTTGCTTCGCGATCAGTTTCGAACCGCATCCGCACATGTTCCGGACCGGCAACGACCCGGTGCGGATCTTCCGCGAGCTGGCGGAAGTCACCGACTTCGAGGTGAAAACCGACATCACGAGCCTGCCCCCGTTTACGGACGTGGTGGCCGACGAGTGCTATCTGAAATGGGATCTGGTGACTACCAGGCCGACGACGCGCGAGCAGATCGTGGCCGTGTTCGACTGGGTCGAAGGCGACTGCGACCTGAGTATCACGGCCGTGGCGGGCGCTGCCGCGCCATCGGCCCCTGAAAGCAATGCTGACGCGCCCGCATGCTCAGAGCCTACCGGCACGCCGGCGCCGAACGCCGCACAGGCACAAGGCGTAGCTGGACCGGATGATCCGGAGCTTCCGGCGCCCGCCCTCGCGGCAGTGGACAGCGATGCGGCGGACCGGCGAAGTGGCGGCGAACGCCGCAAGACCGACCGCCGCACGACACCCGATTCCTCCATCCGCGTGAGCATCGACAAGGTGGACGGGCTCATCAACCTCGTGGGCGAACTGGTCATCACGCAGTCGATGCTGGGCCAGATCGGCGAGGACCTGTCCGGCGAGGACCCGAAGGCGGATGCCCTGAACCGCTTGCGTGACGGCCTGACCCAGCTCGAACGCAATACGCGGGAGATGCAGGAAAGCGTCATGCGGATCCGCATGCTCCCCATCAGCTTCGTCTTCCAGCGCTTCCCGCGCCTGGTGCGGGACCTCAGCAACAAGCTGGGTCGACAGGTCGACCTGCAGTTGCTGGGCGAGCAGACCGAGCTGGACAAGACGGTCATGGAGAAAATCGGCGACCCGCTTGTGCACCTGGTCCGCAATGCCCTGGACCATGGCATCGAGCCACCGGAGCTGCGCAGTGCGTCCGGCAAGCCGGAGACCGGCACGCTGACCCTGCATGCCTACCATGAGGGCGGTAACATCGTCATCGAAATCGCCGATGACGGCGCCGGCCTGAACTGCGAGAAACTCCTGGCGAAAGCCAGGGAGCGCGGCATCGTCGGTGAGCACGAGGCTCTGTCCGATGATCGCATCCGCGAACTGATTTTCCATCCCGGCTTCTCCACTGCGCAGACCGTCAGCGACGTCTCCGGGCGAGGTGTCGGCATGGACGTGGTCCGTCGCAACATCAAGGACCTTGGCGGCAGCGTGGAGATTGCCTCGGCGCTTGGCGAGGGGACGACGTTCACGATCCGCCTGCCCCTGACCCTGGCCATTCTCGACGGTCAGCTGGTCCGCGTCGGCAACCACATCTACATCGTTCCGCTGGTTTCCATTGTCGAATCCCTGCAGGTCGAACCCACGCTGACCAGTTCGGTGGCCGGCAAGGGTGAGCTGTACCGGCTGCGCGATGAGTACATACCGGTGGTGCGTCTGTACAAGGCGTTCAACGTGAATCCCGAACATACCGAGCTGCACAAGGGACTGTTGGTCGTTGTGGAAGGTGAGGGCGTCAAGGCCGGCATTTTTGTGGACGACCTGCTAGCGCAACAACAGGTGGTCATCAAGAGCCTGGAATCGAACTTCCGCAAGGTCGAGGGTATCTCCGGGGCCACGATCCTCGGTGATGGCACGGTGGCCATGATCCTGGACATCCCCGGGCTGATTGCCCTTTCCCACTGCGACAACCTTAGTGGCGCGGCGGCCTGAGGCCGACGGGCGCAGCATCTGGAGCAAGCATTATGAGCAATGAAAACGCATCCGAAGTCGTCGACACGCTGGCCGGCGCCGACACGAACTCAGAACAGTTCCTGACGTTCATGCTCGCCGGCGAGGAATACGGTGTGGACATCCTGCGCGTCCAGGAAATCAAGGGCTGGGACACCGTCACCGAGATTCCCAATACGCCGGCCGCCATTCGCGGTGTCATCAACCTGCGCGGCTCGATCGTGCCGATCATCGACTTGCGTCGGCGCTTCGAACTCGAGCCGGTGGAGTATGGCAAGACCACGGTCGTCATCGTGCTCAAGGTCGAAGGGCACGACAAGGAACGTACCATCGGCGTCGTGGTCGACGCGGTTTCCGAGGTGTACGTGGTGCCGAATGAGGAAATCAAGGAAGCACCGGACTTCGGCGCTGTTGTGGACATCACCTTCGTCAAGGGTCTGGCGACGGTCAACGACAAGATGCTGATTCTTCTGGATGTCGACAAGCTCATGACCGTTGATGTGGTCAAGGGCGCACAGGCCCTCGAGGCCTGAGCGATGACGAATCCCCTGGTGCAGTGGATTGCGCCGCGCCCGGGTTCTTCCGGTGGGCGGTTCTTCACCCGGCTCCGTGTGCGGGGCATGGAACTGCTTGCCGACCTGGCACTTCTCGCAGCCTGAGGATCCGTGACTGACGGATCGGAGAAAGTGATGAATGACACCGTGAACACCCTGAGAACCACATTCGAAGCGCTCGCCCCGCAGGGTGAAGCCCTGGTGGCGCGCTTCTACGAACTGCTGTTCGAGCGGGCACCCGAGACGCGAGCGCTGTTCCAGGGATCGAGCATGCAGGAGCAGCAGGGAAAACTGCTTGCGGCCTTGAAACTGCTGGTCGGGGCAGCGGATAAACCCGATGAGTTGCTCCCGGTCCTGCACGGGCTCGGGCGTCGACACCAGGACTACGGCGCGCAGCCGGCCCACTACGAGCTGGTCGGGGAAACACTCCTCGATGTCCTGGAGGAATTCGCCGGTGATCTGTGGTCACCGGAAGCACACAGAGCCTGGCGGGAAACCCTGGCATTGGTAACCGAGAAAATGTTGGCCGCTTACGAAGGCCAGGAGGAAATGAACATGACCGAAACAGCAGATGGCGCCCTGACCAGCGCGGACCGTGCCGAGCTTGAGCAGTTGCGTGGCGCCGTAAAGAACACCCTAACGGCCATCATGATGGTCGACAGGGATCTCATTGTCACATATGCCAATGATGCCACCGTGGCTTTGCTGCGCAAGCATGAAACGGCGATGCGGGAACTGTACCGGGGCTTCAGTGCCGATGGCATCGTCGGCACCTGCATCGACATCTTCCATGCCAATCCGGACCACCAGCGCAAACTGCTCGCGGATCCGGCGAACCTGCCATGGAGCAGCGATATCAAGGTCGGCGACCTCACTTTCAATATCAATGTCACCGCGCAGTACGACGTGGACCGCAACTACACCGGGAACACGCTGGAGTGGTACGACGTGACCGAGCAGCGTGCCCGCGAGCGGGAGGTTGCGCGCCTGCAGTCGGCCATCGACGGTGCCGATTCCGCGCTGATGCTGTGCGATGCTGACCTGAACATCACCTATGCCAACCCGTCGGTGGTCGAGCTTCTGGCCGCGCGCGAGGCGGTGCTCAAGCGGGAATTCCCGGGCTTCAAGGCACGCAGCCTGGTGGGTACCAATATCGATCAGTTCCACAAGAACCCGGCCCATCAGCGGCACATGCTCGCAAACATCGCGGATTTGCCGGCCAAGGCGGAAATCAAGGTTGCCGACCTGGAATTCGAGGTCAATGCAACGGCCATTACCGCCGCCGATGGCAGCTACATGGGCAACATGGTGGAGTGGAAGGACATCACCGAGCAGAAAGACGCCGAGCGTCAGATCCAGCGCCTGATCCAGGCGGCCGCCGAGGGCAGCCTCGACGAGCGGCTGGACCCGGACCGCTACACTGGCTTCATGCAGCGTCTGGCCGCCGGCATCAACAACATGATGGACTCCCTGGTGACGCCGCTGAAGGAAGGCACGCGGGTCATGGCAAGCATCGCCGACGGCGACCTGGAGTCGAACATGGCCGGCGAGTTCCGCGGCGAGTTCCTGGTATTGCGTGACGCGGTCAACAGCTGCGCCAGCAACCTGGCCGACATGGTCAGCCAGATCCGCAGCTCGGCTTCCAGCATTACCACTTCGGCCAATGAAATTGCCAAGGGCAATCAGGATCTCAGTCAACGCACCGAAGAGCAGGCCTCCAGCCTCGAAGAGACAGCGTCGTCGATGGAGGAGCTCACGGGCACCGTCAAGCAGAATGCCGACAACGCCAAGCAGGCCAACCAGCTGGCCAGCGGTGCCCGCGAGGAAGCCGAGAAGGGCGGGGAAGTCGTCGGCCGCGCAGTGGCAGCGATGGGAGAGATCAACGCCTCGTCGAAGAAGATTGCCGACATCATCGGGGTTATCGACGAGATTGCTTTCCAGACCAACCTCCTGGCGCTGAACGCCGCGGTGGAGGCCGCCCGGGCCGGCGAGCAGGGCCGCGGTTTCGCGGTCGTGGCATCCGAGGTGCGCAACCTCGCCCAGCGCAGTGCCGGTGCGGCCAAGGAGATCAAGACCCTTATCGCCGACAGCGTCGGCAAGGTCGAGGAGGGTTCGCGGCTGGTGGACGAGTCCGGCGCGACCCTGGACGGGCTCGTGCAGTCGGTGAAGAAGGTCAGCGACATCATCGCCGAGATTGCCGCGGCCA
>CAYGQN010000021.1:0-22587 GCA_964351795.1 uncultured Gammaproteobacteria bacterium | reverse complement strand
GCGCTGATGCCGGGCCACAGTCGGCGCCCGCGGCAGCGCCGCGCGCGCGCGATGGCTCCACGCCGCGCGCCGGGGCCGCCACTGCCGCGCCAGGCGCGTTGTTCGGCGGCAGCGCGTCACTGCTGAAGATGCAGGAAGCCCCGGCCGGCGACGACGAGTCCGCCACCCCGGCTCCGGCCAGCGAGCGCCCGTCGGCGCAGGCCCCGGTGCTCTCACCGCTGCAGTGGCTGTACGACATACGCGCGATGCTGGATGCCGGCGATGACGCCGCTGCCCGCCAGGCCTATGCGGCGTTCAGCCGCCGCTATCCCGATTTCCCGGCCACCATGGTGCAGACCGTCCTCGGCGAACAGGCAGCGGCGAGCCTGCGTTGAACGGGCGCCGGGCAGACAGCCTGGCGCTGCTGCTGTTTCCGATCCTCACCGTGGCCCTGGCGTGGGCCGCCCTGACCTGGCCCCGGGATTTCGCCGCGTTCCGGGGTGCCATCGTGCCGTTGCTCGGGCTGGTGATGTTCTGCATGGGCACCAGCCTGAGCGGCGCGGATTTCGTCCAGGTCCTGCGTCGCCCCGGGACTGTCTGCCTTGGCCTGGGGCTGCAATTCGCCCTCATGCCGGCACTGGCGTTTCTTGTCGGGCGCCTGCTCGCCTTGCCTGATGCCCTGCTCACCGGGCTGGTCCTGGTGGGGGCCTGTCCCGGGGGTACCGCTTCCAACGTGATGTGCTATCTCGCGCGCGCCAACGTCGCCTTGTCGGTCAGCCTGACCAGTGCCTCCACCCTGCTGGCGGCGCTGCTGACGCCCTGGCTCACATTCGCGTACCTCGGCGAGCGGGTCGATGTGCCGGTGGCGGGCATGTTGCGCACGCTCGCCATCGTGATCCTGTTGCCGGTTGGTGCCGGTGTGCTGGCAGCCCGTCTCGCCGGGCATCGCCTCGACAGTCTGCGGCAGGTTTTCCCGTTGCTGTCGATGGCGGCCATCGCGATGATCATCGCCATTATCGTCGGCCTGAATGCCAGCGCACTGGCCGGCCTGGCGATGATGACCCTGCTGGCCGTGGCGGTGCACAACCTGGCAGGCCTTGGTCTGGGCTGGCTGGCCGCCCGGGCCGCCGGTCTGCCGGCGGCGGACGCAAGGGCGCTGGCGCTGGAGGTGGGCATGCAGAATTCCGGCCTGGGTGTGGCCCTGGCCCTGAAGCACTTCTCCGCGGCGGCGGCGCTGCCCGGGGCGGTATTCAGTCTCTGGCACAACCTCAGCGGGGTGACACTGGCGGTGCTGTGGCGGCGGGCTGACAACACCGTTATGCGGCCTTCGAAATAACTTTAAGTAAAATAGATTAATTTATATAAAACAAAAAATTAAAATATTATTTTAAAGTAAAAACTAGATATTGATGACGCCCGATTCCGTGACGATCATCTGCATCGGCTGGTCGTGCGGTTCCAGTGGCACGTCCGTGGAAAGCATGCAGTCGAAGGCGAGGGCGATCCGGCGGGCCCGTGGATGGCGGGCGAACCAGCGATCGTAATAGCCGGCGCCGTAGCCGAGCCTGCCGCCGGCAGGGGAGAAGGCGAGGCCCGGCGTCAGTGCGATATCGATCGAAGCGGGGCACACCGTCGGGTTCACGGGCACCGGGATGCCCATGGCGCCGGGGCGCATCTGCTGCCAGCCCGGGAACACGCAGGCCTGCATCGTGGTGCGGTCTGGCTGCCAGGGAACCGCCAGGCGGTGGCCGGCGCCGACCATCGCATCGATAAGGGCCTTGGTCTCCACCTCACCAGGCATCCCGATATAGCAGAAACAACAGCTTGCTTCTTTAAGCTCGGGTAAATTCAAGACCCGGTCCGCGATGGCCGCAGACCACCTGGCCGTGGTTGCCGCAGACAGTGTGGCCCGCCGTGCCAGGATGGTCTGGCGCAGGGTCTGCTTCGCCGCCCGGACCTCGTCAGTGGATTCTGTTGTTTTCATCGCGTGATCATTACCTTACAATACGCGCCCTTTCCGGGGCCGGTGTCCCGGCCGAACGGGCGGTGTGCCTTTCCGGGCCCGCCCGCCGGAGCTACTCTTCAACGCAGGGAACAACCCACGCATGGTTACTATTCGTCTCAGTCGCGGCGGCGCCAAGAAGAAGCCGTTCTACCACATCGTCGTCACCGACAGTCGCAACCGTCGCGACGGTCGCTTCATCGAACAGGTCGGATTCTACAATCCCTTTGCCCGGGGCGGCGAAGAGCGCCTGCGCGTGGATGGCGAGCGGGTCCAGCACTGGGTCGGCAACGGCGCCCAGTTGTCCGAGCGCGTACGCGCCCTCGTCAAGCAGGCGAGCGCTGCCGCAGCAGCCTGAGCCGGTCGTCGCTGACGGCG
This sequence comes from uncultured Gammaproteobacteria bacterium, assembly GCA_964351795.1. Lineage (GTDB taxonomy): Bacteria > Pseudomonadota > Gammaproteobacteria > JADZEE01 > JADZEE01 > CAYGQN01. Next base: position 20,228 of record CAYGQN010000021.1, on the reverse strand, counting down.
GGCGTGTCGTGCTCGTAACGGTCGGCGTCATCAGCGGTGCCGTCGGCATTCGCGGCCAGGTCCGGGTGCGATCCTTCACCCGCCCCGCGGAAGCCCTGCTGCAATACACGCCGTGGCTGCTGCGTCGCGGCGACATCACCGAATCCGTGGGGCCGCTCAACGCGCGTCCCGCCGCGGACGGCTTCGCCGTATCGCTGCCCGGCATCGAGGATCGCGATGCCGCCGCCGCGCTGAAGGGCACCGAGATCCTGATCGAGCGCGGGCAATTGCCGGCACCTTCACCCGGGGAGTATTACTGGGCCGACCTGCTGGGCCTGCGCGTGGAGAACCGTGCCGGGGAGTATCTCGGCGCGGTGGAACGCCTGCTGGAAACCGGTGCCAACGATGTGCTGGTGCTGCAGGGCGGCAACCGCGAGCGGCTGGTGCCTTTCGTCACCGGCGTGTACGTGGATCGCGTGGACCTGGAAGCCGGGCTGATCGTGGTGGACTGGCATCCTGATGACTGAGGCCGATGCCGCTTCGACCAGCCTGCGCATTGCCGTGGTGACACTGTTCCCGGAGCTGGTCACCGCGGTCACGGCCTGTGGCGTCACGGGCCGGGCAGCCGAGCGTGGCCTGCTCGAGCTGAGCACGTTCAATCCGCGGGATTACACCCGGGATCGCCATCGCAGTGTCGACGACACCGCTTATGGCGGCGGCCCGGGCATGGTGATGATGTTCGCCCCCATGGTCGAGGCCATCGAGGCCGCCCGCACGGCGATCGGGGCCGATGCCCACCGTGTCCTGCTCAGCCCCCAGGGCAGGCCCCTGTCGCAGGCCGGCCTGCAGGCCCTGCTGGGCCGGCAGCGGCTGGTGCTGATCGCCGGTCGCTACGAGGGGGTGGACGAGCGGGTCACCGCGGCGGCGGTGGACGAGGAGCTGAGCCTGGGGGATTTCGTGCTCAGCGGCGGCGAGATCGGTGCGATGGCCGTCATCGATGGCCTTGCCCGACTGCTGCCCGGGGCCCTGGGCGACGAGCGTTCCGCGCAGCAGGACTCTTTTGTTGACGGATTGCTTGATTATCCGCACTATACGCGCCCCGAGAGCATCGGTGAGGCACGCGTGCCACCGGTGCTGGCAGGCGGTAACCATGCGGAAATCGACCGCTGGCGTCGGCGGCAGGCGCTTGGAAGGACCCTGCTGAGGCGGCCCGAACTGCTGGCCGCCGTCGGCCTGGACGAGACCGACCGGGCCCTGTTGCAGGGCTTCATCGACGAACTGCCGGAACAATTCCAGTAACACGCTGAGCGACACGAACCGAGGGCGCGAGATGAGTAACCTGATCAAGGCGATTGAAGAAGAGCAGATGGGCAAGGAAGTACCGGTTTTCGCGCCGGGTGACACGGTGGTCGTACAGGTCCGTGTTCGCGAAGGTGACCGCGAGCGTCTGCAGGCTTTCGAGGGCGTGGTGATCGCCCGCCGCAACCGCGGGCTGCATTCCTCCTTCACCGTGCGCAAGGTATCCCACGGTGAAGGCGTGGAGCGCGTGTTCCAGACCTACAGCCCGCTGGTCCAGGAAATCCAGGTCAAGCGCCGTGGTGCCGTCCGTCGCGCCAAGCTGTACTACATGCGCGAGCGCCGCGGCAAATCCGCGCGTATCCGCGAGAAGATCAAGCCGCGCGCCGGCGCCTGAATCCCAGGGCATCGCGCTTCGGTCCGAACAGGGCCGCGCCCTTCCGGGGGCGCGGCTTTTTTTTGCCTGTCGGTCATGCCGGCGCTGCTCGACTACAATGCCGGGATGGCACGCCCGGAACCGCCGACCGAGATCGACCCGCGAGACGGCGAACTGCTGGATCGCTTTCTCGATGCCATGTGGATGGAGCGCGGGCTGAGCGAGAACACCCTGCTTGCCTACCGCGCCGACTTGATGGCCTGTGCACGGTTCCTCGCCAGCCGCGGCGAGCGATTGATAACCGCCGGGCAGTCCGGCCTGCAGTTGTTCCTGGCCAGTTACGGCGCCGCCTCCGTGCGCAGCACCGCGAGACGCCTGTCCACGCTGAGGCGCTTCTTCCAGTGGGCGCTGCGCGAGCGGATCACCGGGCAGGACCCCTGTGCGGGTATCGTGCCGCCGCGCCTCGGGCGGTCGCTGCCGAAGAGCCTGTCGGAGCAGGACGTCGAAGCGCTGCTCGAAGCGCCGGATACGTCCACGCCGCTCGGCCTTCGCGATCGCGCCATGCTCGAGGTGCTGTATGCAGCCGGACTGCGGGTGTCGGAACTGGTCGGCTTGCAGATGAGCCAGTTCAACCAGCGGGTGGGGGTCGTACGCATCATGGGCAAGGGCGGGCGTGAGCGCCTGGTCCCGCTCGGCGAGGAGGCGCTTGCCTGGTTGCAGCGCTACCTGCAGGAGGCCCGCCCGTTGCTGGCCCGCGGCCGGCCGGGCAACGAGGTCTTCCTCAGTCATCGGGCCAGCGGGATCACGCGCCAGGCGTTCTGGTATGCCATCCGGCGGCATGCCGTCAAGGCCGGGATTACTGTGCCGCTGTCGCCCCATACGCTGCGGCATGCGTTTGCGACCCACCTGTTGAACCATGGCGCCGACCTGCGGGTCGTGCAGATGCTGCTCGGGCATGCCGACGTGTCCACAACGCAAATCTACACGCACGTGGCGCGGGCCCGGCTCAAGGACCTGCACGCCAGGCACCATCCCCGCGGCTGACGCCGGCTCAGCCGGCCGCCGTGGGGGCCTCGTCATCGGTGCCCGGTGGCACGGCATTGAACACTTCCTCGACACTTGTCACGCCGGCGGCGACCTTCATCGCGCCCGACAGTCGCAGGCGGCGCATGCCCTTGGCCACGGCGATATCGCGCAGTTCTGCGGCGCTGGCGTCGGGGCGAATCGCCTCGCGGGTGGCCCGCTCAAGGGTCAGGATCTCGTACAGGCCGGTACGGCCTAGATAGCCTGTGTGACGGCAGTCATCACAGCCGGCCGGCTCGAATACCTTCGGCACGGCGGCGTCCAGGGGGGCGGTCAGTGCCTTCCATACCGCCGGATCCAGGCTGCCGGGCTGCTTGCAATGCGGGCACAGCGTGCGAATGAGCCGCTGCGCCACCACGCCCAGCAGGGTGGCGCCTATGAGATAGGCCGGCACGCCGATGTCCATCAGGCGGGTGATCGCGCTGGGCGCGTCGTTGGTATGCAGGGTGGACAGCACCAGGTGGCCGGTGAGGGCGGCCTGGATGGCGACGCTGGCGGTTTCCCGATCCCGGATCTCGCCGACCATGATGATGTCCGGGTCCTGTCGCATGAGGGTGCGAACGCCGCCGGCGAAATCCAGGCCTATCTGCGGTTGCACCTGCATCTGGTTGAACTGCGGCTCCACCATCTCGATGGGATCCTCGATGGTGCAGACGTTGATCTCCGGCCGGGCCAGTTGCTTGAGCGTGGAGTACAGCGTTGTCGTCTTGCCCGAGCCGGTCGGGCCGGTGACGAGGATCACGCCGTGGGGGCTGGCGGTCATGTGCTGCCAGCGTTCCAGGTCGTGTTGGGTGAAGCCGAGTTCCTCGTAGCTGCGCGTGAGCACCGAGGGGTCGAAGATACGCATCACGAGCTTTTCGCCGAAGGTTGTCGGCATTGTCGAAAGACGCAGTTCGATTTCCTCCCCGGCCGGTGTCTTGGTGCGGATGCGCCCGTCCTGCGGGCGGCGCTTGTCGGCGACGTCCATGCGGCCGAGGGATTTCAGGCGGCTGGAAATCGCAGTCAGCACCGGCGTGGGCAGCTGGTGCACCAGGTGCAGCACACCGTCGATTCGAAACCGCAGGTTACCCTGATCCCGACGCGGTTCGATATGGATATCGCTGGCCCTCTGCTCGAAAGCGTACTGCAACAGCCAGTCCACCAGGTGCACGATGTGCCGATCGTTGGCGTCGGGTTCCCCGACCTTGCCAAGCTCGGTGAGCTGCTCGAAGTTCTGGATGCCGTACTGGGGGCCGCCGGCCTTGCTGACCGCGCCGGAAATCGAGCGGCTGACGCCATAGAACTCGCTGAGGTAGCGTGTCACGTCCCGCGGGTTGGCGATGACCGTGGTGACAGTGCGCTTGAGCACTCGTGAAAGCTCGGTATGCCACTCGCGGATGAATGGCTGGGCCGTGGCCACCACCAGCTCGTTGGCGTTCACCGATACCGGCAGGAATTCGAAACGCTGGGCATAGGCCTGGGAGACGGCGCTGGTGACTGCCTCGACATCCACTTTCAGCGGGTCGATACGGAAATAGTCCAGCCCGGTCGCCTCGGCCAGCCAGCGCGTGAGTTGTTCCAGGGTCAGAGGGAAGGGCGGGCTGGTACGACTGCGCCAGCCCTGGTCGGCGATGATCTGCAGCGGATGCCTGTCGTCCTGGGCAGCCGCTTCCGGGCCGGACAGCAGGCGTTGCAGGCGATGCTCGTCGATCAGCCCGGCGGCGAGCATGGCCTGCAGGGTTTCCTCCAGCCCCAGTCGGTGTTCCCTCGCGGCATCGAACAACGGTGGATCAGCGGATTGACCCGGCGATCGCATCAGCCCGGCCCGGTGCCGGCAACCCGGTCGTTGGCGCGTGCCAGGCGCTCGATGAGCGTGTGCAGGAACAACTTGTGGAAGCGCAGCTGGCAGCTGATCGAAGCGCGTTCGATCATGGGCGCCTGGATTTTCATGATCCGCACATTGGCGGTGGCGCGAATGCTGGCCGTACGCCCGCGACCGGACACGAATCCCATTTCTCCGAAACAATCGCCCTTGTGCAGGTGATCGAGCGTGGTTTCGCCCTTGGAGACGGCTACCTCGCCATCGACGATGACATAGAAAGACTTGTCGATTTCACCCTCGAGGATGATGCTCTGCCCGGACGGGATCTCCTGCCAGGAACTGGCATTGACCAGTTCCCAAAGCTCGTTGTCCGGGAAATCCGCGAAGAAATCCAGCGCCCTGAGCGCCCGGAAACGCTCTTCACGGTCGACCTTCTCGCGGTCGGGTTCCAGGAAGTCGAACACGATGCTGAGGTCCCCGGCGAGGTCCAGGCCGGTGCGGTAGCGCCGGGCCGGGTCCCGTGCCAGTGCCTTGTTGATAATGCGGCCAAGGACCGGCGGCAGCCCGGCCCGCAGCTCCAGTATCGGCAGGGGCGGGCTGTTCATCACGCGGTAATTGATGGCCGCAATGGATTCCCCCGGGAAGGGTGCCTTGCCGCTGAGCAGTTCGAACATCACCACGCCCAGCGAGAACAGGTCCGATTGTGGCGATACCGTCTCGGAGGCAATCTGTTCGGGAGCCATGTACATGGGTGAACCGGCGTGGGCCGGCAGGTTCGCATCGGTGTTGCCGGGGATGACGGCAATGCCGAAATCGGAAATCTTGATGTCGTGATCCTCGGTGACGAGGATGTTGCGAGGCTTGATGTCGCGGTGGATGACCCCGTGTCGGTGGGCGTAATCGAGCGCCATCGCGCACTTGTAGACGATTTTTATGGCATCGTTGACCGGGAGCAGGTTGCTGGCCTGGCAGTAATGCTCGAGCGTGTGCCCCCCGTGCACGTACTCCATGACAATGTAGAAGGTGCCGGCATCGGCACCGGCATCGAAGATGGAAGTGATGTTGGGATGCTTGAGCATCCCCGCCGCCTGGGCCTCGTTGAAGAACATGCGCGGGAACAGGTCCGGGTCGACCTGGTCGGCCAGTTCGGCCTCGCGGGCCACCTTGATGGCAACCGGGCGATCGATGAACGGGTCGTGGCCGAGGTAGACCGTTCCCATGCTGCCCCGGCCGATCTGCTTGATGACCTGGTACTTGGCGAGCGTCTGGTTCTCCAGGTTCTGCCTGGGACCGGAGGCGTTCATGTCCATCATCTTTACGGCCTGTTCACTGACGCCGGAACCTTCAGGCAGAGCATGATGCGCCAGCGCGCGCCAACTGCAAAGCGCCCGGCCACGGGCGCGGGCGGACTCGGGCGCGTGCAGGCAGCTGCCGGGCGCCCGGGACGGACCTGCCCGCGGGGCAGGATCGCCACCGCCGGCAGGGCGGGTCGCAGCCGCGTCGATGCTGCGCAATCCGTCATGGTTCGGGAACAGACAGCGCCCGCGGCGGTCTGATAGGATCCCGCCGCAAAAATGACGCGTAGTCCGTCAACCGGAGATTCAGCCCCATGAGACCGATTATCGCAGCCTCGTTGCTGCTTACCACCTTTGCCTGCACTGCCGCGGGCGTGGACAAGGCTGTGCAGGAGAAGATCCGCCAGGGCCTGGCCGGTGCGCTCCCGAACGGTGAACTCGACAGCATCGTCGCCTCGGCCATTCCCGGCCTGTACGAGGTGACGGTGGGGCCGCGCGTGCTGTACGTCAGTGCCGATGGGCGTTACGTGCTCAACGGCGACCTCATGGACCTGAAGGAGCGGCGCAATCTCAGCGAGGAGAGACGGGCGCAGGCGCGCGTGGAGGCGTTCAGCAAGGTCGGCCGCGACCAGATGATCGAATTCGGGCCCGAGAACCCGGCCCATGTGCTGTACGTGTTCACCGATATCGACTGTGGCTACTGTCGTCGCCTGCATGCCGAGGTCGGTGAACTGAACGAGGCCGGTATTGCCGTGCGCTATCTTGCTTTCCCCCGCGCCGGGATCGGCTCGGAGTCCTACGACAAGTTCGTCTCGGTCTGGTGCTCGGCCGATCGCCAGCAGGCGCTCACCGACGCCAAGGCCGGCAAGGACATCAGCGATGCCAGCTGCGACAACCCGATTGCCGCCCACTTCGCGCTGGGTGAGCAGATGGGTGTTCGCGGCACGCCGACCATCGTGCTCGAGGACGGTGAGGAACTGGGCGGCTACGTCCCGGCGGATCAACTCAAGCGCATTCTTGGCGGCGGCTGAGCGAAGCCCCGCACCGTATCGCTCCGCCCGCCGGCGCCGCCTGGCCTAGCGGGCCACTGCCGCCTGCCCCAGGCCCTGCAGCGATTCCAGCCGGGCAACGGTTTCGTTGCCCTTCTTGTCCCGGTGCTCCACCCGCACCGGCAGGTAATTCAGCGCTCGCGCGCACCAGATCCGCGTGCGCTTGGCGCTGGACTCGCTGTTGCGCTCGATGATCACCGCCTCGAAGGTGCCCAGCGGTGTTTCCACCGCTTCGCTACCCCGGGTTTCATAGCGATAGGTTTTCACCTTGCCACCGTCGGCGATGGCATAGCTGTAGGTCCCGTCGGCGGCCGTTGCCAGGTCCCGCATCATGACCAGCTGGTATAGCAGCTTGTCCAGCACGCCGTCGGGAACCGCCATCCGCCACGTCTTGTCATTGTAGGTATTGAGCACCTCCGACTTGTCGGGGTCGAAATCCACCGATACGACGCGGTCGCGTTTGCCGCCGCTGCGTTCGTACCGGTACAGCAGCGGCTGCACCTGGTCGCCGGCGAATTCCCAGTGGCTGCGCTCGGTGACGTGCTCGCGGCGGAACAGACCGACCAGCCCGGTGGCCACCGTCTCGGAGCGGAACACGAACCCCCCGCCGACGGCGGTCTCCAGTTCCCGCGTCATCTCCGCCACCTTGATGCCCTTGGTATGCAGTGAATACACGGCCTCGAAGCGGGGCGGAAAGCCGTCCCCGGCGGTCACCGTCGCGGCGACGGACAGCAATGTCAGAGCAGCGGCAGCGAGGGCGGCATGATGAATGCCAAATGAACGCATATGCTAGAATCTCCGGCCTTTGCAGCATTATAAACACGCTGCTCAACGGGCCCACAAATGCCTGCAGATTCACTGGATTTCAGCGCAGCGCGCGTGCTCGTTGCCGGCGACCTGCTGCTGGACCGCTACTGGCACGGCAGCACGACGCGCATCTCCCCCGAGGCGCCGGTTCCGGTCGTGCGCATCGGCCGCGACGAAGTGCGCCCTGGCGGCGCGGGCAACGTGGCCGGCAACGTGGCCGCCCTGGGTGGCCGGGTGGAACTGGTTGCCGCAACCGGTGACGATGACCAGGGCCGGTTGCTCGCCGACCTGTTGGGCGCGGCCGGGGTGCAATGCCGGCTGCACACGCGCGCTGGTGGCAGCACCATCGTCAAGCTGCGCGTGATGAGCCAGCATCAGCAGCTGATTCGCCTGGACTTCGAGGACAGCCCTGAACCCGTGCCCCCGCCGGCCATCCAGGCGCTGGTCGAGCAGGCCCTCGATGGCTGCAACGTCATGGTCATCTCCGACTACGCCAAGGGCACGCTCGCCGATGTCGCCGGCCTGGTGAAGGCCGCCCGGGCCGCGGGCGTGATGGCCATCGTCGATCCCAAGGGCGCCGATTTCCAGCGTTACCGGGGCGCGACCGTGCTCACGCCCAACCTGCGCGAGTTCGAGGCGGTGGTTGGCGATTGCGCGGACGAGGCGCGTATTGCCGAGCGTGGCCTGGCGCTCATCGAGTCACTCGATCTGCAGGCGTTACTGGTAACCCGTGGCGAGGCTGGCATGACGCTCCTGCGCCGTGACGGTGTCGCCGCCCACATGCCGGCCGAAGCGCGCGAGGTTTTCGACGTCACCGGTGCCGGCGACACGGTATGCGCGGTGCTCGCCAGCGCCTTGTCAGCCGGTGCGGACCTGGCCCGCGCGGCGCGCCTCGCGAACATCGCAGCCGGGATTGCCGTCGGCCGCCTGGGCGCGGTCGCGGTGAGTGCCGCCGACATCGAATCCGCCCTGCATGGCAGCACCATGGCGAGCACCGCGCCACTGGCCGGTCTCGACGAGGCCGTGGCGCTGCGGCAGGCCGCCAGGCACCGGGGTGAGCGCGTCGTATTCACCAACGGCTGCTTCGATGTGCTGCATGCCGGCCATGTCCGTTACCTGCAGCAGGCGCGGGCGCTGGGCGATCGGCTGGTCGTGGCGGTCAACGACGATGCTTCCGTGCGCCGACTCAAGGGCGAGGACCGCCCGCTTGTACCCCTGGCGCAGCGGATGGCGGTGCTGGCGGCGCTGGGTTCGGTGGACTGGGTCATCGCCTTCAGCGCCGATACACCGCTGGCGCTGATCGAAGCCCTGGGCCCCGACATCCTGGTCAAGGGTGGTGACTACAGCCCGGACACCGTCGTCGGGGCCGATTGTGTGCGTGCCAGCGGCGGGCAGGTGCGGGTACTGCCGTTCCTGGACGGTGTGTCCAGTACGGCCATCATCCAGCGGGCCGCGGCTTCGGCCCGCCCGGGAGGCAAGACGCAATGATAGTGGTTACCGGCGGTGCCGGCTTCATCGGCTCCAATCTCGTGCGCGCGCTCAACGAGCGCGGCCGTGAAGACATTCTGGTCGTGGATGACCTCAGTGACGGGCACAAGTTCGCGAACCTGGTCGATTGCGAGATTGCCGACTACATCGACAAGGACAGTTTTCTCAAGCGCCTGTATGCCGGCCGACCGCTGGGCGATCGGGTGACCACCGTCTACCATCTCGGCGCCTGCTCGGTGACCACCGAGTGGGACGGCCGCTACATGCTGGAAACGAACTACGAGTACTCCAGGCAGCTGCTCGATTACTGTCACGAGCTCGGGATAGACCTGGTCTACGCTTCCAGCGCGGCAGTGTATGGCGCCTCCAGCGTGTTCACCGAGGTCCGTGCGAACGAGCGGCCGCTGAATGTCTACGGTTACTCGAAGTTCCTGTTCGACCAGTTCGTCCGCCGACACCATGCGCGTCTGCGCTGCCGCGTGACCGGGCTGAGGTACTTCAACGTGTATGGCCCGGCCGAGGCGCACAAGGGTGCGATGGCGAGCGTGATGCTTCACCTGACCCGGCAGCTGGCAGGCAGCGGCAAGCTGCGCCTGTTCGCCGGCAGTGATGGATACGCGGACGGCGAGCAGCTGCGCGACTTTGTCCACGTCGGCGATGCCGCTGCAGTGACCTTGTGGTTCGGCGAGCACGAGGCGCCTGCCGGCATCTACAACTGCGGCAGCGGGATCGCCCGCAGCTTCAATGACGTCGCCCGCGCCATCATCGACACCGTCGGCCGGGGCGAGATCGAGTACATCCCCTTCCCGGACGCGCTGCGCGGTGCCTACCAGAGTTTCACCTGCGCCGATCTGACGGCCTTGCGGGCCAGTGGCTGCGACCACGTGTTCCGCTCGCTGGAGGAGGGCGTGTCGTCCTACGTCCGACACCTGACCGCATAGCGCCCGACCCGGGCAGTGTCGGCATGAAACCCCGGTTCCCGCTTTACGATCTGCTGCTGGCCTTGCTGCTGCCGGCGATCATGTTGCGGCTGTGGTGGCGGAGTCTGCGCGAACCGGGTTACCGGCTGCGCTGGCAGGAGCGTTTCGGCCGGCTCACACCGCGTTCCGGTTCGCGGCCGTGCATCTGGGTGCACGCCGTGTCGGTGGGCGAAGTCCAGGCGGCACGGCCATTGCTCAACGCCCTGATGCGCGCCCGTCCCGACTGTGAATTGCTGGTCAGCACGACCACCCCCACAGGCGCGCGGATCCTGCGCTCGCATTTCGATGCCGAGCGGGTCCGGCACTGCTTCTTCCCCATCGACCTGCCGCGTTTCGTCGGACGCTGGCTGGAGGCGATCAGGCCGGATGTGCTGGTGCTGGTGGAAACCGAACTGTGGCCGAACGTGATTGCCGCCTGCAGTCAGCGCGATGTCCCCGTGGCGCTGGTGAACGCACGCATGTCCGAGCGCTCCGCGCGCGGCTACGCACTGTTTCCGGGCCTGACGGCACCCACGCTCGCTGCCTGCTCGTTGCTTGTCGCGCAGAGCAGCGAGGACGCCGGGCGACTGGTCGGCCTTGGTGCAAGCCAGGCCCGCTGCCTGGTCAGCGGCAGTATCAAGTTCGATGTCGGGATCCCGGCCAGCGTGCTCGAGCACGGGCAGGCGTTGCGGCGCATTATCGGTATCCAGCGCCCGGTGCTGATTGCGGCCAGTACCCATGCCGGCGAGGAGGAGCGGCTGATCCAGTGCTATCGGCGGCTTGCCAGGGACCTGCCGGGACTGTTCCTCATCCTGGTGCCGCGACATCCGGACCGGGCCGACGGGGTTGCCGATCTGCTCGAACGTGAAGGTCTGCACTGGGCGCGACGCAGCGACAGCCCGCCGGACATGGATGGCGTCGAGGTCTACCTTGGCGACACGATGGGCGAATTGATCGTGCTGTATGCCGCGGCTGACGTGGCGTTCGTCGGCGGCACGCTGGTGGACACCGGCGGGCACAACATGCTCGAGCCCGCGGCACTGGGCCTGCCGGTGGTGTGCGGGCCCAGCCTGTACAACTTCCGTGATATCTCCGAGCGACTGCAGGACTGCGGCGCCCTGTTCATCGCCGCCGATGACGACAGCCTGGTGGCACGTCTGGGCGGGTTACTGGGCGATGCGAGCACCCGCGCCACGGCCGGCGATGCCGGTCGTACGTTCTTCGGCGCCAACAGCGGTGCCACGGAAACCGTCATGGAGGCACTCACACCGTTGTTGCCCGGGCCTCAGCGAATGAGTGCGGACACGGCGCGGAAATGATCGTGGCGTGAGTCGGCCAGCCATTCGAACATCACGGACTCGGCACTGACCACGGTCACGTCAGCCTGGCGCAGTCGTTCCAGCGCGTTCTGGTAGTTTTCCAGCTTGCGGCTGCAGATGGCGTCTTCCACCACCATGACCTCGAAGCCGCCGGCACGCAGTTCGATGGCGGTCTGCATCACGCACACGTGCGCTTCCATGCCGCACAGGATGATTTGCCGGCGCCCCGGATTGGTCTCCAGCGCGCCCATGAAGGCCGGGTCCCGGGTGGACGAGAAACAGGTTTTCTCAATACGACTGGCGGTGGCCGGGACAAGTCCGTTGACAGCGTCGAGCGTGGCGCCCAGGCCCTGCGGATACTGCTCGGTACAGATGACCGGCACGCCGAACAGCCCGGCTACCCGCAGCAGCAGTATGCTGTTGTTGATCACGCGGTTGATCACCTTGGCGGGCATCACGGCGCCGAGGCGCTCCTGGATGTCGATGATGACGAGCTGGCTGTTGTCGGCGTTGCAGAGTGACATGGGTATCCCCCGGGGTTCTGGTCTGATCCTGGATTCGCACTTCGGCTGGCTGCCGGGCGATCTCGTTGTCATTGGCCACTGCCGACGGCCTGCCTTGGCCGGCTGGGTAGCCTGGAGCACCTGTCGGATGGCGGATCCTGAGGCAGTCGAAAGTATATAGGTGATGCTGTCGCCCGCGTAGCCGGCCCGGTCAGGGAAAAGGTATCTTTCCCCGGCGAAAACATTGACCCTGTCGCGAGGCCCGGCAGGCCGGGCACGGCTAGTATCGGGGCATGCCTGGGTCCACTTCGCAGGCCCAGGCATCAACACCGCCGCTGAGATTGGCCACGCTCGTGAAGCCGTTGGCGGCCAGGAATTCCCCGGCATGCTGGGAACGGATGCCGTGGTGGCAGACGGTGACGATGGTGGCATCGCGGTCGAGGGTGTCCAGGGCCCCTGGAATGGTGGCCATGGGCATCAGGCGCGAAGCCGGTATTGCGCAGATTTCCTGTTCCCAGGGCTCGCGCACGTCCAGCAGGACAATGGCTTCGCCGCTGTCCAGACGGGCCTTGAGCTGCGCCGCCGAGAGCTGTTCCACGGCCATCTCAGAACTGGAACTGCGGTCGGGGTGCAGCACCTGCCAGCCACGGCAGCTGCGTCTCGAACAGGCTCTCGGTTGCAAAGCGCGCGTCGCCGACCCGCGTGACCAGCAGGGCCTCGCTGATGCTGCCGCTGCCCACCACGACCACCATGCGCCCACCCGGTGCCAGCTGCGCGGCGATGGCATCTGGCATCCGCGCGCAGGCGCCGGTGACCATGATGGCGTCGTAGGGCGCCTGGGGGGCATAGCCTGCAATGCCGTCCGTGCAGTCGAGCAGCACGCCTGCGCAGCCGGCCGTAGCGAGATTGCTGCGGGCCCCGGTGATGAAGCTCTCGCGGATATCGATGCTTACCACGCGCCCGGCCAGGCGAGCCAGCAGCGCTGCCCCGTAGCCGCTGCCAGTGCCGATTTCCAGCACGCGTTCGGTGCCGTTGAGATTCAGCGCCTGCATCATGCGCCCCTGGACCTTCGGCTGCAGCATGACCTCGCCGAAGCCGAGCGGGATTTCCGTATCGGAGAAGGCCAGGCCGGCATAGGCCGGCGGGACGAACAGCTCCCGCGGTACGGTGGCCATGACGTTCAGAACCTGCTGATCCAGCACATCCCAGGTACGGATCTGCTGTTCGATCATATTGTTACGGGCTTGTTCAAGGTTCATGTAAACAGTGTTACCCGGCCAGGCGGCGCACAATGGTGCAAAGGTCGTATTCTATCGCGCAGGAGCCAGCGGCAGCTAGGGCCGGGCCGGCGTGCGGCCTGCAGCACCGTTGGGCGGCACCAGTGACAAGCGATTACCCGAGGGGGGACACCGATGTATGCCAAGCAGATACTGAGCCTCGAGGACTGCAAGCGGGTAGCCGCGGCAGCGGAGGCGGAAGCGCAGGCCAATGGCTGGAATGTCGTGATTGCCATCGTCGACGATGGTGGTCACCTGATGTACCTGCAACGCGAGAAGGTGCAGCTCGGCAGCATCGAGGTGGCCATCACCAAGGCCAAGGTGGCGGTGATGTTCCGCCGGCCAACCAAATTCTGGGAAGAGACCGTGGCGGAGGGCCGGCAGGGCTACCTCGCCATGCCCGGTATGCTGCCCATCGAGGGTGGCGTACCCCTGGTTCACGACGATGACATCGTTGGCGCCATCGGAATCAGCGGTGTGAAGTCGTTCCAGGACGGGCAGATCGCCGCGGCCGGGGCTGCTGCCCTTTAACGCCGTAACCCCGGCGGCGGATGGCCGGCCGCGCTGTCCGTGGGTGGATACCCGCAAGCCGGACTACGTCGCCTACCACGACGAGGAATGGGGCGTCCCTGTTCACGATGACCGGGTATTGTTCGAATTTCTCACCCTGGAGGCGGCCCAGGCCGGCCTGTCCTGGTACACGGTCCTGCGCAAGCGTGAGCACTACCGGCGCGCCTTTGCCGGCTTCGACCCGGCCCGGGTGGCGCGTTTCACCGCCGCCCGCATCGAGCGCCTGCTGCAGGACCCGGGCATCGTGCGCAATCGCCTGAAGGTCGAGGCCGCGGTGAACAACGCCCGCTGCTTCCTCCGGGTGCAGGCGGAATTCGGCAGCTTCGACGCCTATGTATGGGATTTCGTTGGCGGCAGGACCATCGTCAATGCGCCGCGGCAACTGGCCGACTACCAGGCGACCAGCCCGGAGTCCGACAGGCTCAGCCGGGACCTGAAACAGCGCGGCTTCCGCTTTGTCGGCTCAACCATCATGTACGCGCACATGCAGGCAACCGGCATGGTCAATGACCACAGCGTGGACTGCTTCCGGCGTGCAGAGTTGCCTGGCACCCCCTGAGGCAGGGGGCGGGAGGCCGTTACGGCAATGCGCTCGCGCGCAGCCGCCGGGCCGGCCCTGCCGGTCGGTTCAATCGACGCCGTGCAGCGCGGCCTGGAGCTCCCCGGCGTCATGCGCAGGCGCCCAGCCGGTGGCCGCCGTGAGCCGGGCATGGCTGCCGCACAGTGCCGGGGTGGCGTCGGGCGCCGGCGCCAGGGTGACCACGTGGTCACCGCAGACGTTGAAGACCCGGTAGCCGTCCGGCGCCGCGCACACCCCGTCCACCGCGCGAACCACGTCGTCACGGTGCACCGGTGTGAACGCGCGCAGGCCTGCCAGGGCCGCCGGCATCTGGCCGCCATCCCGCGCGGCCAGCAGTTGCGGGACACGGCCATGGCGCTGGCCGGGGCCGAAGGGAAAGAACAGTCGCAGCACGGTGACCGGCAGCGCGAACTCGCGCCAGTAAACCGCCCCGATCTGCTCGGCCAGGCGCTTGCTGTGGCCCACGAAGCTGGCCGGGTCGAGCGGGCCGGACTCCGACAGGGGCGCTGTGGCGGCCGGATCGTAGACCTCCGCGGTGCTGAGCAGCACCAGGTGGCGCGTCCGATGACGCACAGCCCACTCGAACACGTTGAACGTGGCGGTGACATTGATGTCCCAGAGCTCCTGTCGATCGTCCGAGTCGACATTCCCGGCGGCGTGGATCACGGTGGTGTCGGTGAGTTCGGGGGCGTCTGGCAGAGGTGTCGTCAGATCGATCGTGGTGCGGGGCTCGGCGATGCGATGCTCGCCAGCCCAGTGCCGGTCCACCGCCAGCACATCGGCGTTCGTGCGAAAATGCGCCACCAGTGCCGAGCCGATGAACCCGTTTGCTCCCGTGACGATGATCCTTGCCCTGTCTTCCACGCGCCTGTCCACATCCCATGCCGTTTCCCGGTCAGGCACGATAGCGCACGCCGCCGCTGCTGTTAACGTGCGCGCATGAGCACCCGGCCCGAACCGCGCCGACGGTTGCCCGTCGGCCGCATCCTCCTGGCCAGTTACGCCGTGGTGTGGGCACGCCGCCGGCCCGTCCTCAGGTCGTTGTGGCTGCCCACGTTGCTGCTGGCGCTCGCCGGCCTGGCACTGGATACCGGCTGGCCCGCCGGCACGCGCCTGGCCAGGTCCGTGATCTGGTTGGCGGCACTGCTGGCACTGGCCGCGCAGCTGCGTGCAACGCTTCGGATCGTGCTGGTGGGCCCGCAGGCCGTTGCCGGCGTCGGTATCGTGCCATGGACGCGGGAGCACACCCGGTTTTTCGGTTGGCTGCTGGGCGTGAATGTGCTGTCCGTGCTCATCATGATCGTGGGGCTGATGCTGTTCCTGTTTGCGGGAGGCAGCGCCCTGGAGCCGCTGGTCCTGCGGCCGCTGGCGCTGGCGGTGCTGTACGTGGCCGTGCGCCTGTCGCTGGTTCTGCCACCGTGTGCCCTGGATCGCGACTGCTCCCTGGAGGCGGCCTGGGCGCTGGGACGTGGCCACGGGCTGGGGCTGCTGTTGCTGCTGGGCGTGAGCATGGTGTTGCTGCCCGGGCTGCCTTCGCTGGTGTTGGCCGACAGCGGCCCGGCCGGCCTGTTGCTGGCCAACCTGCTCGGCTTCTGCCTGTTCGTGCCCGGTGGTGCGGCCCTGGCGCTGGCGTATCATGCGCTCGCCGGCGATGCAGGCCTGGCCCCGCCCGGCGAACAAGGCCAGCAGGAGGACGAATGAGCGCGACCGATACATACAGCGAGGCGCAAGTGCGCGCGCTGTTTCACGATTCCCCCTTCATCGATACGGTGGGCATCCGGGTGGATGCTATTGCCGACGGTGAGGTGCGCACTTCACTGCAGCTGCAGCGGCGCCATCATCAGCAAAGCGGGTTTGCCCACGCCGGGGTGCTCGCGACGCTGGCAGACCACTCGGCGGGCGCCGCCGCGGCCACGCTCGTGCCGACCGGCTGCAATGTGCTGACGGCCGAGTTCAAGCTGAACCTGCTGCGCCCGGCACTGGGCGAGATCCTGGTCTGTGTGGCGCGCGTACTGAAGCCCGGGCGCAGCCTGTCGGTGGCCGAATCGGAAATCTGGTGCGGGGAGCCGCCGAAGCTGTGCGCCAAGGCGACGGTGACGCTGGCCATCGGTGCGCCGTCCGGACGGGCGCAGGCGTGAGCCGGCTGTGCGTGTTCTGCGGCTCCACCCCGGGCGCCAACCCGCGCTTCCAGGAAGCGGCGCTGGCGCTCGGCGACGCCATCGTGGCCGGCGGCCATGAACTGGTCTATGGCGGCGCCCAGGTCGGCCTGATGGGCATCCTTGCCAACCGGGTACTTGGCGGCGGTGGCCGGGTCACCGGGGTCATTCCGAGGGCACTGTTCCGTCACGAAGTGGTGCACCAGCGGCTCACGGCCCTGCACGAAGTCGAGGACATGATGGAACGCAAGCGACGGATGATGGACCTGTCGGATGCCTTCATCACCCTGCCCGGGGGCTACGGCACGGCTGACGAGCTGTTCGAGGCACTGACCTGGCGCCAGCTCGGCAGCCACGACAAGCCGTGTGGCCTGTTGAATGTTGCCGGCTACTTCGACGCCCTGCTGGCCTGGCTGACACATGCCGAGGCCGAGGGCCTGCTGCGGGCCGACAGCCGCGCACTGCTGATCGTGGAGACCGGCATCGAGGCGCTGCTGGCGCGACTCACGGCGGGCGACGATGACTGATCCCGGGCGCGCCGTCGCGGCGGTCATCTTCGACATGGATGGCCTGCTGCTGGACACCGAGCCGCTGTACCGGCTGGCTTCCGCGCGGGCGGCATCGAGCCTGGGCTATGTGATCGCAGATGATTTGTACGCCCGGCTGGTGGGCCATGCGGCCGCCGACGTGGAGCACATGCTCCGGGATGCCCTCGGGGCGGGCTTCCCGATGGCCGAGTTCCGCGAGCGCTGGGCCGTGCAATGGCAGCACATTGTCGAGCGCGACGGTATTCCGGCCAAACCCGGTGCCCGGGGGCTGCTGGCGGATCTGCAGGCCGCCGGCTGTCCGATTGGTATCGCCACGTCCACGAACAGCGCGCGGGCCCGGGTCTGTCTCGCCGCGGCCGGGGTGGACGGGTTCCACGCGGTGCTGGTGTGCGGCGACCAGGTCAGCCGCGGCAAGCCGGCCCCGGACATCTACCTCGCCGCGGCCAGGGCACTGGACCGCCCGCCGGGCGTGTGCGTCGCGCTGGAGGACTCGCGACCGGGTGTGGCCGCCGCGCACGCGGCCGGCATGCGGGTGCTGATGGTGCCGGACCTCGAACCGCCCGGCACGACGGAGCGGGCCCGGGCCTGGCATGTGCTGGCGAACCTGGACGAGGCGAGGGCGCTGCTGGGTGACTGGCTGTGAGCGGCCTTGGCTGCCGGTGTGCAGCAGCGGTGCCGCCCGGATGGCGCCCGCCCGGCTGACGTGCAGGACGGCCGCGGCGGGCTCCGCTGGCTGCCGCCGTTGCTGCATACCGGCAGTCGGCCCGCGCGCCTCAGGCCGGCAGTTGGCAGGCTGCGGGCGTTGCCGGGACGGCCTGCGCCTCGGCGGTGCGCAGATGCCGGTACCAGCCCGCGCGGCTGAGCACCTGCGCCTGGCGGCCATGGGCGCTCGCGCCGCTGACGGGGATGTCCGCCGGCGGCGCAGACAGTTCCTGGTCGAGCATGAGGATCCCGGCGTTGCTGCTGCGCGAGAGCGCGATCTCCGGAATGGCCAGGTAGCGCATGCCGTGGCAGGCGGCGCGGCGACCGCCCAGCCCCGGCAGGTAGGCCTGCAGCAGGTTGAGGCATCGGGCGGTACTGATCTGCTCATCAATGGGGGCCGCTTCCGCACCGAGGCTGTCGGCGGCGTAGGCGGCGCCGGGCAGCATGCAGCAGCGCAGGATGAGCCTGGCCGCCAGGCCGGCGTTGTCCAGCAGCCCTGGCGCGCCGGTGATGCGATGCAACTGCAGGAATGCGCGGGCCAGTGCCAGCAACAGGCGCAGTGGCACAGGTGTGTCGCGCAGCGTCGCCAGCCGCGTATCGGCGAGCAGGCGGGCCAGGGTCGGACCCGCGGCCATGGCAGCCTGGCGTGAAGCCGGCGCCCAGCAGGCCTCGTGTTGCCAGGCCAGGGCTTCGACCAGCGCCGGCACCGTCCAGGCCCGGCCGGCGTCGTTGGCTTCCACGCCCCGGTCCAGCAGTGCGCGGGCATGCCCGGCCACGGTTTCCGCAGCGCAACGGTCCGCGTCGCGGCGCAGGACCGCCCAGGCCAGGCTCCAGGTGTGCAGCGCCGCCAGCTGCGCCTGCACGGGTCGTTGCCGGTGCAGGCGTTGCCAGTTGCCAGTGGCGAAGCTGTAGCAGCCGCCGTCAGGGCAGAGGAGGTGGCGGGCGGCATCCAGTGCCCGCCGCGCCCGCAGCGACTCGAAGCGTTCACCGCGGGCGGCGCGTGCCAGCGCGAACTCCAGGCCGGCAAGGTCCACGTAGTTCACCGGCCCCGCGGGGGCGGCGGTGTCCCAGTCGAAGTCCGCCAGGTGGCGCTCGAACAGCTCCAGGCGCAGGGTCTGCGGCAGGTGGTCCGGCCCGGCGGCCGTTGACAGGGGGGCAATTGCCAGCGGTCTGAACAGGTTGTGCATGGTGGCTTCCTCGGGGTGTCAGGGTTGGGCGGAAAAGGTCTCCGACGCCCGCGCGATCCCTGCGCGGGCATCGTTGACAAGGCGGCACCGTGAGCGTTGGCTGCGGGGTGGGGCGGACCCGTCGGTCAGGCGTGATGGCAGCAGGAGGTCCTGCCATTGCCCGGGATTGACGATGCCGGTCACCGTAGGCGGGGCGCAGCCTGCCCGTGAGCGCGGCGGGCGGTCCTGCCTGCCACGTTCGGCCGTCATGCTTTTCATGTCAGCGTGGTGTGGCCACGGTTGTCGTTGGCGCCGCCGCCACGGCGGTATCCTTGCCGGCGAGCGCAGCCATGCCGATGACCAGGGCCGTCAGCACCGCCGAGATGGCCAGGCCGGCGCCGAAGCCGAGCGCAATCGTACTCAGGGTGCTGCGGGCGATGTCGCCGGCGAGCCGGGCACTGTGCCGCAGGCGCGGTGTGATGCCCGCTTGTGCGTGGCGGCTGGCCGGGGTCGTGGTTGCGATGCGCATGCTGCGTCTCCTTGGCGATGGCTGTTGTGATGCCTATTCCAGGCCCTGCAGCGGTCGGAACCCGGTGAGGAAGCGGGCACGCCGGCGGCGAATTGTGGCGAAATGATGGCTTTCCCCGATGCCGCCCGACCCCGGCACGGGACCTCGGTTAAAGTAGGCGCGCGCCGGCCGGGCACCGGCCTGGCGCGATGGCGGACAGACACGACAGCGCCGGCCCCTGCCGGCCCGGACGGATACCCATGAAACGGCGGATTGCGGTGGTCGAGGACGAGACCGATCTGCGGGCGAATTACGTCGCCCTGCTCAGTCGGCAGGGCTACGATGCCCACGGCTACGCCGGTGTCGAGGCAGCGATGGCGATCTTCCGCTCGCGCCTGCCGGATCTCGTAATTCTCGACATCGGCCTGGGCGATGCCGCGGAGGGCGGCTTCGACCTGTGCCGGGAACTGCGCGCCATGTCCAGGACCCTGCCCATCATCTTTCTCACCGCACGGGACAGCGATTTCGACGCGGTTTCGGGCCTGCGCCTGGGCGCCGATGACTACCTCACCAAGGATATCGGCATGCCGCACCTGCTGGCCCGCATCGCCGCCCTGTTCCGACGCATGGAAGCGCTGCAGGCCGGTGATTCGCCCGCGCCGATCACCGCCGGCGAACTGGCGCTCGATGCCGGCACCATGCAGGTGAGCTGGCGCGGGCGACCGGTGGACCTGACGCTCACCGAGTACTGGATCGTCCATGCGCT
>CAYGQN010000020.1:0-22723 GCA_964351795.1 uncultured Gammaproteobacteria bacterium | reverse complement strand
CCCCGGGCGTGCACAGCATCGCCGAACTCGGCGAACACCTGGGCGTGGCGCCGGAGCAGTGCCTGAAAACGCTGATTGTGGAGGGTGAGGACGACACCCTCGTGGCGCTGGTGCTGCGCGGAGACCACGAACTCAATGCCGTGAAGGCCGCCCGCCTGCCGGGCGTCGCGGAGCCGCTGCGCATGGCGGCCCCGGAACGGGTAGCGGCCGGGCTTGGCTGCGGCATCGGGTCGCTTGGCCCGGTGGCCCTGCAGGGCGCGACCGTGGTGGTGGATGCGGCGGCCGCGGTGCTGGCGGATTTCGTCTGCGGCGCCAACGAGGACGGCTTTCACCTGACCGGTGTGAACTGGGCGCGGGATCTGCCGGAGCCGGCCACGGCCGACCTGCGCAATGTCGTTGCCGGCGAACCCGGCCCGGACGGCCAGGGCCGCCTGCAGATTGCCCGCGGCATCGAGGTCGGCCACATCTTCCAGCTCGGCACGAAGTATTCCGAAGCGATGAGGGCCACCTGCCTGGACGAGCACGGCAAGGCCGTCAGCCTGGTGATGGGCTGCTATGGCATCGGCGTGAGCCGCGTGGTGGCCGCCGCCATCGAGCAGAATCACGATGCGCGGGGCATCATCTGGCCGCGCGCCCTCGCCCCCTGGCAGGTCTACCTGGCTCCGATGAACGCGCACAAGTCCGTTCGCCTGCGCGAGGCGGCCGACGCCCTGTACGGACAGCTGCAGGCTGCCGGCATCGAGGTGCTCTACGATGATCGTCGCGAGCGCCCGGGCGTGATGTTCACCGACCAGGAACTCATCGGCATCCCGCACCGCGTGGTGCTCAGCGACAAGGGCCTGGACGCCGGCACCTTCGAGTACCAGGCCCGCCGCGGCGGGACCGCCGAGCACCTGCCGCTGGCCGACATCCTCGGCATCATCGCCGCGCGCATCGAGGCCGACTGAGCCCGGGCCGGCCGCGATTCAGTCGATCACCTCAAAACCGCTGCAGGCCTCGGCGGCGCAGTCCCGGTGCCGGACGGCATCGACGCGCGCGGCCGGTGGCCCCTCGTGCAACCACGCGAGCAGCAGCCGCAGCTGCTCCGCCTCGCCGAAGGCCTGTACCTCGACCGCACCATCATCACGGTTGCGGACCCAGCCACCCAGGCCGAGCGCCAGGGCCCGTTCGCGGGTCGAGGCACGAAACCACACCCCCTGGACGCGACCCGTGACGATGCAGTGCATGCCTGCGATCATGCCGGTTCTCCATGGGCCTGCACCCGCACTGACGCGGGCGCGACAGGCCCACAGTGTGCTACAGGACGGCCCGGGGTGTAACCGGTCGGCCGACGGCGCGACGGCAACACGCGGGGGTGGAAGTGGCCAGCGAAGACACTGAGCCGGCACTGCGGCCGGCGGAGCTCGAGGACTGGTTCGACACCCTGCCGTACGCGGACTTCACCGGCACCTGCGCACGCCTGGTCGAGGCGCTGCGGGCGACCGCCGGGCAGGCACTCAAGCCGGGCCTGCGCCTGGAGCTGATGTACTGCTACTGGCGCCCCTACCATTACCTGCTCAACAGCCACGTGAAGCCCGGGGCCGAGCGGCCCACCCTGCGCAGCGTGAACGCCGTGCAGGGGCGCATCAAGGCGCTGGCGCCGGTGTGCCTGGCCATGGCGGCCGGCGCCCGACAGGGCTTCGAGGAAGCGCTGCACCGCAAATCCCTGTTCGCCAACCGCCCGCCGGGCCCGGACGGGCTGCTGCTGGCCCTGAAGCTCTGCAGTCACGCGCTCGTGCTGCACTGGCACCAGTATGCCCCCGCCCCGCCGCAGGCCTGGCAGCAGGTCCATGACATCTGGCAACGCGCCGAAGCCCTGGGGATGCTGGAAACAGCGGCACCGGATGTCGATGACGAGCGCGGCGGCACCACCACGGTGCTGGCCGGCTACGCGCAGCTGGCGGCAACGGGGCTGGCGGATCCGCACCATCTGCCGCCGGGTTCGGTGTGGGAAGTCTATGACCAGGTCCGCGACTGGGTCCGGGCCGTTCCAGCGCACGCCTGGCCGAGTCCGGGCAACACGGCCGGGCTGTTCGTGCTCGACCTGGCTGCCGACCACGGCCCGGTTTCCAGCGCCCGCCTGGACCAGGCAACGGCCAGCACCACGCACCGATGCATCGACCTTGGCCCGCTCACGGAAGCCGCCGGTCAACTCAAACGCCAGCTTGAACTGGGCCAGCGCACCACCGGCCTGCGGCTGCACCGCGGGACCGCGGCGTTGCTGCTGGACCATCTACTGCGCAACTGGACGCTGCCGCCGCGGCGCTATTTCCCCCGCCGCCAGGGCAGTGGCACCGTGGCGGCCGCGGTCGGTTATCGCGCCGCCTGGTATTTCCTCAACGACGAGCAGGATTTCGCCGCCGAGCCCGATACCGCGGCCGACGAGGCCGACATCCTCGCCGCGCTGCCCGGCAGCACGGAACCGCGATTCCAGACCACCGGCTTCAGTATCATCGACGCGGGTTCGGGCGGGCTCGCCCTGGGTGGCAGCGGGCGGCCGGCCTCGGCCATCCGGGTCGGCGAGTTGCTGCTGTACCGCGAGGCAGGCGCCGGCCAGGGGCCATGGCAGCTGGGTGTCATCCGCTGGCTGATGATGGGACAGGCCGATGACTATCGCCTCGGAGTGCAGGAGCTGTCGCGTCACTGCGAGGCGGTGATCATCCGTGCGACCGGCGGCGGCACCGGGGACCCGGCCAGCCATCCGGCTTTCATGATGGTGGACCCGGCCATGACCCAGGGCATGGCGCTGGTGGTTCCGCGCTGGCTGCACGAGCCCGACCGCAGCTACGAGGTACTGGTGGGCGGCAATACCCTGCGCATCCGTGCCGGCACACTGCGGGATCGCACGACGGTGTTCGATCACTTCAGTTGCCGCAGCTGACCGCAGGCGTCGACGGGCTGCCGTCCGGCTGCAGCAGGCTGGCGATGTCCACGTCCAGTGCGGCGGCCAGGTCCTCGACCTGGCGCGTGAATACCGGCTCCAGGGAGGCGAGGCTGCCGTCGCCCGGGTTGGGCAGGGTCGTCGGCAGCGGGCCGGGCAGCAGGCGATACAGGTCCAGCAGTTTCACCGTTCCCGGATCGCGGGCCAGTACCCAGCGTGAACCCTCCGTGCGCAGCAGCCAGCTGGCCTCCGACAGGCGGCCGAGCACGCGGTCGATGCGCCGGTAATCCAGGCCCGGCTCGAGGGCCAGCAGTTCGCGCTCGGACAATGCCCGGCCATCAACCCGCGCCCAGGCCAGGCGCGCCACCACGGCGAAGCCGTCCAGGAAGGCACTGTCGAGCTGCTGGCCGGCACGGTTGCGCCGGGTGGCAGGCCAGGTGGTGAAGCAGCGTGTGAGCTCGGCGCCCAGCAGCACGATCAGCCAGGACAGGTAGATCCAGAGCAGGAACACCGGAATGGTGGCGAACGTGCCGTACACCGCCTCCTGGGTCGGGAAGTTGGTCACGTAATAGCCGAAACCGCGCTTGGCCAGCTCGAACAGCACCGCGCCGGCCAGGCCGCCGACCAGCGCATGGCTGGCCGGCACATCCCGGTTGGGTACCAGCCGGTAGACAAGCACGAGGGCGAGATAGGTGCTGGCGAAGGGCATCACGCCAAGCGCCTTGCCGCGCAGGCCGAGCGACTGGTCGACATCGCTGAGCAGGGGCAATGACGCCAGGTACGATGACACCGCGAGACCGGTGCCGACCAGCAGCGGCCCCAGGGTAAGCACCGCCCAGTAGATGAGGAAGGTGGTCAGGCGCCGCCGCCGCACGCGGACCCGCCAGATGCCGTTGAAGGCGGTCTCGATGGTGGCCATCAGGGCCAGCGCGGTGAGCACAAGGAACGCGAAGCCGGCCGCGGTCAGGGTCCGCGCCTTGGCGGCGAACTGCAGCAGGTAGCCGCGTACGGTCTCGCCGAGCGCGGGGACGAAATTATTGAAGATGAACTGCTCGATACCGGCCTGCAGCTCGCGGAAGGCCGGAAAGGCCGACAGCACACCGAAGACCACCGCCAGCAGGGGCACCAGCGACAGCAGCGTGGTATAGGCCAGCGACGCGGCCGTGTCCATGCAGTCATCGGCAAGGAACTCCCGGGCGACGTAGCGCAGGAAAGCGGCCGCGCCGCGAAGATCGAGCCGGGTCCGCCGGTGCGCATGCCGGCCGCCGCCCTGGCCCTGCTTGCTGCTGGCTTTCGTCATGGAAGTCCCTGCACAGGCGCTGGCGCCCGGCTGGTACCGACGCCGCCTGGGGGCATAGAATTGCCAGCCGGCATCACCCGCGCAAAACAGTTCAAGCCAATGACCAAAGCCACAATCTATCACAACCCCCGTTGCTCAAAGTCGCGCCAGGCACTGGCGCTGCTGGAGGCACACGGCTGCGAGATCGAGGAGATCCGCTACCTGGACAATCCGCCCGACGCCGCTGCGCTGCGCCGCTTGCTGGCCATGCTCGGCACCGGGCCGGCGGGGCTGTTGCGACGCAAGGAACCACGCCTGGCCGAACTCGGCCTCGACCCGGACACGGCGGACGATGACACGCTCCTGGACGCCATGCTCGCCAACCCGGTGCTGATCGAACGGCCGCTGGTCATTGTTGGCGGCCGCGCCTGCATCGGCCGGCCGCCCGAGAACGTGCTCGGTCTGCTGGAGGCGTGATGGCGGACATCCTGGTGCTGTTCTACAGCCGCGGCGGCAACGTCGCCCGCATGGCGCACCTGCTCGCGCGGGGCATCGACGAGGTTCCCGGCTGCAACGCCCGCCTGCGCACGGTGCCGCCCGTGTCCCCGGTCTGCGAGGCAACCGCGCCGCCGGTACCGGCCGAGGGCCCGCCTTATGCCAGCCTCGACGACCTGCGCGAATGCGCCGGCCTGGCCCTGGGCTCGCCCACGCGCTTTGGCAACATGGCAGCACCGCTGAAACATTTCCTCGACGGTACCGGCCCGCTGTGGCAGGCCGGGGAACTCATCGGCAAGCCCGCCTGCGTGTTCACCTCCACGGCCAGCCTGCATGGCGGACAGGAGACCACCCTGGTCTCGATGATGCTGCCGCTGCTGCATCACGGGATGCTGCTGCTCGGGCTGCCCTACAGCGAGCCGGGCCTCGCCACCACCCAGGCCGGCGGCACACCCTACGGCGCCTCGCACTTCGCCGGCAGTGGCGATGATCGGGCGCTCACCGATACCGAGGCGGCCCTGTGCCGGGCCCTGGGTCGTCGGCTCGCCGAAACCGCGAACCGCCTGGCCGGCTGAGCCCCGGGCCTGACGGCAGGGCGGTACCCCGTCAGCCCGAGGCGTCAGGCAGGCATTGTCGGCGCGACCACGGCCGCGCAGCGGCCGGCTAGAGCCCGAGCGCCTGCTTCACGAACGGAATGGTCAGCCGGCGACCACTGGCCAGGGACGCGGTGTCCAGGTGCTCCAGCAGGTACATCAGGTCCTGCAGCGAGCGCGAGCAGCGATGCAGCAGGAACCAGGCGACGTCATCGGGCAGTTCCAGGCCGCGCCAGCGTGCCCGGCGCTGCAGCGCCTGCCCGCGGCCGGTGTCATCCAGGGGCTTCAGGTGCAGTACCAGGTCCCACAGCAGGCGCGAACGCAGGTCGGGCAGTTCGATGCTGAGTGCGGCCGGCGCCTGCCGACCAGTGAACAGCAGGTGCGCACCGGCATCACGGGCGCGGTTGTAGAGCACGAACAGGGCCTGTTCCCAGTCGGCTCGGCCGGCCACGGCCGGCACGTCGTCCAGGCACAGCAGCGCGCGGGTCTCCAGGCCTTCCAGCACGCTCGGCGGGAAATCCCGCACCAGCGCGGCCAGCGGCAGACAGGCCGCCGCGCCGGCGTCCGCGGCGGCACACATCGCCTGCAGCAGGTGGGTCTTGCCGACACCGCCCTCGCCCCAGAGGTAAACCGCGCGCGGCCCGGCGCCGGGTGTCAGCCCGGCGAGGATCGCCAGCGCCTCCTCGTTGCCACGCTCGACGAAGTTCTCGAGCCGTGCGGCATCCGGGAAACGCAACGCCAGCGGCAGCTGCGCGGCCTGCCACTGACCACTCACTGCGGGGTGTAGAAGGCGCTGGCCAGGTACTCGTCGCGGGCGTGACGCAGCAACACGACGATCACCGCAGCCACCGGCAGCGCCATCAGCACGCCGAAGAAGCCGAACAGCTGCCCGCCGGCCATGACGGCGAAGATGACCGCCACGGGATGCAGGCCGATGCGGTCGCCGACCAGCACCGGCGAGAGGACCATGCCCTCAAGGGCCTGGCCCACGCCGAACACCAGCGCCACCCAGCCGAGGTGGGTGAGGTCCTGGAACTGCATGAGCGCGGCAACGCCGGCGGCGATGATGCCGACGATGAAACCCAGGTAGGGCACGAAGCTGACCAGGCCGGAGATGATGCCCACCAGGAAGGCCAGATCCAGGCCCACCAGCCACAGGCCGGTGGAGTAGACGATGGCCAGCGCCACCATCACCGCAAGCTGACCGCGGATGAACTCGGCCAGCACCGCGTCGCATTCGCTGGCCAGCAGCCCCACCCGCTTCTCGATACTGCGCGGCAGCAGGTCGTGCACGTTCTTCACCAGGATGTCCCAGTCGCGCAGCAGGTAGAAGGTGACCACGGGAATGAGCACCAGGTAGGCGAACCAGCCCACCAGCACCTGGCCGGACTGGAAGATGTCCATGATGATGGACGACAGGGCCGAGCCGAACTCCTTCCAGTGCGAGGCCAGGGTGGCGCGCAGCTTGTCGGCATCGATGGCGAAGCCCTCGGCGCCGGGTACCGAGGCAATCATGGGCAGCAGGTCCTGCTGGATCCAGTGCACCGCCACGGGCACGCGTTCGATGAGCACCACCACCTGGCGCTGCAGCAGGGGCAGCAGCACCAGCAGGAGCGCCAGGCCGGCGAGCAGCATCACGCTGAACACCACCACCACCGACAGCGTCCGGGACAGGCGGCGTTCCTCCAGGCGA
The DNA here is from genome assembly GCA_964351795.1 of uncultured Gammaproteobacteria bacterium. GTDB lineage: Bacteria > Pseudomonadota > Gammaproteobacteria > JADZEE01 > JADZEE01 > CAYGQN01. The sequence goes on along the minus strand of CAYGQN010000020.1, from coordinate 15,743 downwards.
TCCACCAGCGGATCGCCGAGATAGGCCAGCAGGGCACCGGCCAGGAAGGGCGTGAGCACCGGTGCCAGCAGCCACAGCAGCCAGCCGGTGGCCCCCAGCACGGCGAACCACAACCACTTCTGGGAATCCGTGAGCACGTCGCGTCAGCGCTGGCGCAAGCGATATGTCCCGCCAGCGGGGTCGGCCTGCGGGCCGAGGCCCTCGAGTACGTCGCCGAGGGCGATGCTCTCGGCCAGCGCCTCGGCGCCGACGCGCGCGGCGATTTCGAATATGACCTGGCCGCTGCTCACCACCCCGGGTATGACGCTGGTGACGTCGCTGAGCGACTCCAGGTAACGCTGCACACGGGCGTAGTCGTCCACGCTGGCCAGCTCCAGCACGCGCAGGCTGAGCACGGCACCCTGGCGGGCCCCGGCGGCGCGGGCATAGCGCGCGGCCAGGGCGTCGGCCACGCCGTCAATGCCCTCGTCGATGACAATCTGCGGCAGCTCGCCCTGGCTGGTCCAGCTTTGCGGCGTCTCGCCGGCATGCAGTGTCCAGCTGCCCTCCCACAGGCCGACCGGGCTCGCGCGCACGGCCCCGATGAGCACGGCGTCGGCGCGATAACGCTCCGAGGCGATGAGCACGTTGTCCGAGGCGGTGCCACCGGCAGCCTGCAACTGCTCTGCATCCGTGGCATCCAGGAGAGGCAGCATGACCGGCACGCCGCGCAGGGCCGCGCGCCGCCGCAGCGTGTCGGCATAGCCGGCCTCGTCAAGCCGGCTGACCATGCTTTGCCGGGTGCCGTCATCCACCGCCAGCCACACCAGCAACGAAGGGCGTTCGCGGCTCCACAGGGGCAGGCCGGCGTTGATCAGCGCCTCGTCCAGGGCCGGCGGGTCAAAGCTGGCGGTAAGTTCCAGCCCGGTTCCGGTATCGGTGTACTGGTATTGCTGAAGCATGCCCGCGGCTGCCCTGACGATGCCGGCGCTGCCCGGCGCGCCGGCTGCGGCGCGATCACCGGTGAGCTTGACCAGCACCACGCGCATGGCCGCGCTGATGCCCCGCCCACGCTCGGCCTCGGAGCGTCCCGATACCGGGACGGTGGCCTCGTACAAATCGGGCACGGTGGCGGCGCCGGCGCCGAAAGCCAGGAGGCCGAGAACGATGAGCAATGCGGTGCGCATAAGCGAAGGCAAGCTATGCGAGCCCCCCGGGCAAGTCAAGGATGGGCCCGCGCCGTTGCGGCCGGCGCGCGCGCATTGCCGGAGACAGGGCGCATCGCTAGTATGCATCGCCGTGAGCCAGCCGCCCGAACCACCACTGAGTTACGCCGGGGCCGGTGTCGATATCGACGCCGGCAACCGCCTTGTTGATCGCATCGGTCCGCTGGCCGGCGCCACCCGGCGAGCGGGCAGCCTCGGCGGGCTGGGCGGCTTCGGCGCCCTGTTCGACCTGAAGGCCGCCGGGTTCACCGACCCGCTGCTGGTATCGACCACCGATGGCGTGGGCACCAAGCTGCGCCTGGCCATCGACACCGGCCGCCACGACGGGGTCGGCATCGACCTGGTGGCCATGTGCGTGAACGATCTCATCGTGCAGGGCGCCGAACCGCTGGTATTCCTGGATTATTTCGCCACCGGGCACCTCGACGTGGAAGCGGCACAGGCTGTCATCGCCGGGATCGCCCGCGGCTGCGGGATTGCCGGTGCAGCCCTCGCCGGGGGAGAAACCGCCGAGATGCCGGGGATGTACGGCGCCGGCGATTATGACCTCGCCGGCTTCTGCATTGGCGCGGTGGAGCGCGACCGGCTCATCGACGGCCGTCGTGTCAGCCCCGGCGACGTGCTGGTGGGCCTGGCCTCCAGCGGCGTGCACTCCAACGGCTACTCGCTGGTGCGGGCCGTGCTGGCGCGCACCGGGGCCGGCCTGGAAAGCGATTTCCATGGCCGCCCGCTGGCCGATGTCCTGCTCGAACCCACGCGCATCTACGTACGTCCGGTGCTCGACGTGCTGGCCAGCGGCCCGGTGCACGCCATGGCACACATCACCGGCGGCGGCCTCACCGAGAACCTGCCGCGGGTGCTGCCCGCGGGCACGGGCGTGTGTATCGACACCGGCAGCTGGACCCGGCCGGCGGTGTTCGACTGGCTGCAGGCCGGTGGCGGGATCAGCGAGGTGGAAATGCGCCGCACCTTCAACCTCGGTGTGGGCTTCGTGCTGGTGGTGCCGGCCGCGCGCGCGGATGCGGTCATCGAACAGCTGCTGGCCGCCGGCGAGCAGGCCTGGCGCCTGGGCCTGGTGGAAGCCCGGGCCGAGGGCGCCGACGCGGTCCGCTTCAGCCCCGCCTGAACCCGGCCTGCACGGCGCTCAGGAAGCCGCGCAGGATCTTCACCTCGCCCTCATCCAGGGACGCCTTGTTCAGCAACCGTCGCAGCCGGCGCGGCAACTGTTTCGGCTTGTCCGGATACAGGAACTCCGTGGCCACCATCACCTCGATGAAGTGCTCGTACAGGCGGTCCAGCTCCGCGGCCGGCGCCGACGTCAGGACGTCCGCTGGCGCTGCCGCGCCGGCGGCCTGGCGCAGCTCCCAGGCCAGTACTTGAACCGCGGCGGCCAGGTTCAGGGAGGCGAAATCGGGGTTGGTGGGGATCTGCACCATGGCGCTGCACAGCGCCAGCTCGTCATTGCTGAGCCCGGAGTGCTCGCGACCGAACACCAGTGCCACCTGTGCCCGGCCGGCCGTGGCCACCATGCGCGCCGCCGCCTCGGCCGGGCTGGCGACCGGCCAGGGGATGCTGCGGCTGCGCGCGCTGGTGGCGAACACCAGGGCGCAGTCGGCAATGGCATCGCGCAGTTCGTCCACCAGCATGGCCCCGGCCAGCAGATCATCGGCGCCGGAGGCACGCGCGGTGGCCTCGGCACAGGGGAACTGCTCCGGGCTGACCAGCGCCAGCTTCGTCAGACCCATGGTCTTCATGGCACGCGCGGCGGCGCCGATGTTGCCGGGGTGGGTGGTGCCGACCAGCACCACCCGGATCCGCGACAGCACGTCCGTCGCGTCGCTTGGTTCGTTCATGGGGCCGTTGGCTTCCTTCGACTAAGCCGGCAGGGGCCGGCGGGGCGGAGTACAATACGATTTTTCCGCCGACACGATAACCTCATGCATCCCATGCTCAACATCGCCGTGCGCGCCGCCCGCCGTGCCGGCGAGGTCATCACCCGACAGATCGAGCGCGTCGACACCCTGACCGTCACCAGCAAGGGCCACAACGATTTCGTCAGCGAGGTCGATCGCAAGGCCGAGGCGGCCATCGTCGACACCCTGCGCACGGCCTACCCCGACCACGCCATCCTCGCCGAGGAGGGCGGCGCCATTGCCGGCAACGAGTTCGAATGGATCATCGACCCGCTGGACGGCACCACCAACTTCCTGCACGGCTACCCGCAGTACTGCGTGTCCATCGCCCTGCGTCACCGCGGCCGGCTCGACCAGGCGGTCATCTACGATCCGGTGCTGCAGGAGCTTTTCACAGCCTCGCGCGGGGTCGGTGCCCAGCTGAACAATCGCCGCATCCGCGTGTCGCGCCAGGACAAGCTCGAGCGCGCCCTGATCGGCACCGGCTTCCCGGTCCGCAACGCCGAATACCTGGATACCTACATGGCGCAGTTCCGCCGCGTCATGCCGGCCTGCGCCGGGATCCGCCGGGCCGGGGCGGCGGCACTGGACCTTGCCTGGGTGGCCTGCGGCCGGCTGGACGGTTTCTGGGAGTCCAACCTGCAGGCCTGGGACATGGCGGCCGGGATCCTGCTCATCGAGGAGGCAGGCGGGCTGGTCGGTGACCTCGGCGGCGGCGCCAGGCACCTGGAGACCGGGCAGATCGTCGCCGGCTGTCCGCCAGTGTTCAAACAACTCACCCGGGCGCTGCGGGGGGCGGCGGCCGGCTGAGCGCCCGCCGCCAGCGGATGCCGGACAAGCGTAACTACGGGCCGCAGGATCTGCCGGCGGGTGAATCCGCGCTGGCCCGCTACCGGCGCCTCATTGCCGGCCCCGAGGCCGGCAACCTGGAGCTGTTCCTGACCGACGCCGTGCTCGGCCTGGCCGGCGGCCTGCCCGGCGGCGCCGGCATCTGGCTGCGCAGCCGCCTGTACAGCCGCTGCTTTGCCGGCTTCGACAAGCGCGCCTACCTCGGTCGCCACGTGACCCTGCGCTGCCCGCGGCATGTGGAGCTGGCCGCCGGGGTCGTCATAGACGACTTCGCGCAGCTGGTCGCCACGTCCACGCAACGCCCGGCGCTTCGCATCGGCGCCGGCAGCTTCGTGCGCAGCTTCGCCATGCTCAATGCCGGCCCGCCCGAGGGTTTCGTCCACATCGGCGCCGGCTCCAGCGTCGGCCAGGGCACCATCATCTACGGCCACGGCGGCGTTACCGTGGGTAACAACGTGATGATCGCCGGCCAGGGCTTCATCGTCGCCTCCAGCCACAACACCGACGATCCCGGCGTCGCCATGGCGCAGCAGGGCTTCAGTGCCCGGGGGATCACCATCGAGGACAACGTCTGGATCGGCGCCGGGGCCCGCATCCTCGATGGCGTCACCATCGGCGCGGGTGCAATCGTCGGCGCCAATGCCGTGGTCAACCGCGACGTGGCAGCCGGCACGGTGGTGGGCGGCGTTCCGGCACGGGTGCTCAACCGCAGGCCAGCGGGGTGACACCGCAGCGCCTGTTCGTCATCGTGGCAGTAGCGGCGATGGCATGGGTCCTGAAGGCGCAGTGGACACAAATCACGGCCCTGGACTTCCGGCCGGACTGGCCCCTGCTGGGGCTTGCCACCGTGGCGGCGGTGGGCGCCTTCGTCCTGGATGCGCTCGGCTGGCATCTCATCCTCGGCCGGCTCGGGCATCGGCTGCCCCTGCGCGCCTCGCTGCGCATCTGGCTGCTGTCGGCCATCGCGCGCTACATCCCCGGCGGGATCTGGGGCTACACCAGCCGCGCCGCCATGGCCCGCCAGGCCGGCGTACCCCTGACTGCCAGCGGCATCAGCATGGTCATCGAGACCTTGCTGCTGGCCGGCACCTCGCTGACGCTGGGGATCCCGGCGCTGCTGGGCGCCGCCGGCAGTGGCATCGATCCACGCGTCGCGCCCCCGGCCATCCTCGTCATGGCCTGCCTGCTGCATCCGCGAGCCCTCGGGCTGCTCGGCCATCTGCCCGGGCGTATCGGCGCGGCCATCCGCCAGACGCGCTTCCCGGGCGCGCCGGCGATGCTGGGCCTGTACCTGTATTACCTCGCGTTCTGGGTGGTGTTCGGGGGGATTTTCGTGCTGTTCTGCACGGCGCTGTATCCGCCGGCCGGGGGCCATGCACTGCTGCTGGCCTCGGCCCTGCCGCTGGCGTTCTTCCTCGGCTTCGTGGTGGTGTTCGTGCCCGGCGGGCTGGGGCTGCGCGAGTCGGCGCTGTACCTGCTGCTGCAGCCAGCACTGCCGGGGCCGGCCTGCACCCTCATTGCCGTGGGTTCGCGCCTGTGGCTGAGCGTGGCCGAACTGCTTGCCCTGGCCGGCAGCCTGGTTGCCGACGCGCGGGGCCGGCTCAGGCCGCCTTGATCGGAATCACCTTCTTCTTCTCGCCGAGCGCGCCCTGCTGGGCCTGGGTGTCGGTGGGCGTTTCCACGAACGAGGGCCGGATCCCGGACTTCACGCAATCCCGGCACAGCAACGCCGAGGGTTCCAGTTCCTCGCCGCGGCGCTGCTGGACGATCAGGCGTCGTGACTGCTGGAACTTCTCGTTGTTCCAGATGGCGGAGAAGCCGCCGTCGTTGATGCCGGCGATGTCGTCCTTCTTGAAGAACGAGTAACAGCAGGTGGCGATGCCGCCATCGGCACGCACGTTCAGGTGCGACCACGGCCGGTCGCAATCACGCAGGCGCTCGGGATTGGCGAACTCGGTCTTGTAGCGTGAGTCCGTGGCCGCCCACTCCGCGTCTTCCACGTAAGCGGGCAGCGGGGTGAACTTGTTCACACCCATCCGGTAGGCCATGGCCTCGGTGGCATCGACCTCGTGCTCGTTGTGACGGAACACGATGTACTGCCATTCGATGAACGGCGCCTCCAGGCCCTGCTCGCGCTTTTTCTCCAGCATGTTGCCGAGGTTGGCCATGACCTTGTCGAACTTGCCGCCCACGCGGTAGCGGGCGTAGGTCTCCTCGCTGCCGCCGTCGATCGCCACCATGATGTAGTCGATGCCCGAGTCGATCAGGCGCTGGTTGTAGTCTGCAGTCATGGCGGTGGCATTGGTGGACAGCATGACGTAGATGTTGCGGGCCTTGGCGTACTCGACGATGCGCACCAGGTCCTTGTTCAGCAGCGGCTCGCCCCAGGTGTACACCTGCATGAAGTAGATGTAGTCACCCACGTCATCGATGATCTTCTTCGCCTCCTCGAAGGTGAGGTGCCGCACATCGCGGCCACCGGACACGCCCTTGCCGGTGAGGCAGAACGGGCACTTCAGGTTGCACACGTTCGTCACTTCGAGGATGAGGATGAACGGGAAGCTGTTCGTTACCGAATGGCCCCGCCACTTGTCCCAGTGCACGTGCACCAGGTTGGCGAACTTGCGGGGCGAGTTGTTGAACAGGAACGCACGGATGTGGGCGTAGTTCAGCCGGCTGGCGAAGAACGTACGTGAAACCCAGGTTACCAGGCGGAAAACGATGCGGCGTAGTTTCACTGGTATCACCTTTTTTTCAGAATGAGCAGATAGGTGGGCAGGAGCCGGTAGGCAAGGCGCCACAGCGGCATCGGCACCTTCGATACGACACTGCCCGGCCGTATCACGTCGGTAGCGGCAAATGCCGCCGGATCCTCGAGTACGCGCAGGGTGTAGTCTAGGACATCGAAGCGCCCCAGCAATCGCATCAGCCCGCCGTATGTGCGCAGTTTCTCATAGTAATACTCGCCTTTGCCCGTGATCCGCATGTAGCGGTGCGCCAGCGGCCTGGGCAACCAGGACAGGAAGGGCAGGTGATAGTGCGGCTCGGTGACGATGAGCCGCGAGGCCGCGCCGAGATAGCAGGCGCCGGCGGGGCTGAGGACCCGGTGGATCTCGTCGAACAGGCGCTGCGCGTCGGGCACATGTTCGTAGACGTGGTTGCACACCAGCAGGTCGACACTGGCGTCCTCGAATGGCAGCCGCATGGAATCACCGATGAGGTAGGTTGCCCCGGCCTGGCCGGCGCGCTCGGCTACCGCGATGCGCAGCGCATGCTCATCGATGTCCACCCCCACCACCTGCCTGAAATGCGGCACCAGCGGCTCGGTGAAGAACCCGCGTGAACATCCCACGTCCACCGCCAGCCGCCGCGGCTCGGCCCCGATGCAGCCGGCATCGGCGAGGATGGCGAGCATCTTGCGCACCTTCGCCTGCTTGTGTGCGTAGTCGAGCAGGATGGGCGATTGCAGCGACAGGTTGCGCTGGTAGTCATCAGCCATGGCGAGGCGCTCCGGACAATGCCCACCAGCGGCAGAACACCAGCACGGCCCACAGGCGGTGGCCATGGTCACGACGGCCGCCCAGGTGCTCGTTCCAGAGCCGGCGCAGATATTCGCGATCCAGGAACGGGGTCTGCAGCGGGCCAAGCACCACGTCCTCGAACAAGGACTTCAGCTCCCGCCGCAGCCAGCGGCCCACCGGCACCGCGAAGCCGTGCTTGCCGCGCGTCGCGGCGGCACCGGGCAGGCGATCGGCAAAGCAGTGCCGCAGCGGCAGCTTCTGCCTGCGGGCATCCAGTTTCAGCGCGGCGGGCATGGCGGCGGCCATTTCCACGATGCGGTAATCCAGAAACGGCGAGCGCACTTCCAGGGCGTTGTGCATGCTGGCGCGGTCGACCTTGGTGAGGATGTTCTCGGCCAGGTAGCTGCGAAGGTCCACCTGCATCATGCGGTCCAGGGCCTCCAGCGTCTCGAGGCCGTAACCACCGGTGAAATCATAGCCACCGGCCGGGCCGGCGATGTCCGGCAGCAGCGCGCGCAGATCGGCATCGGCGAACAGCCGCGGCGAGGGGTCCCCCGGGCTGGCGTCGCTGTTACGCAGGAACTCGGCGAACAGGCGCAGCTTCTTGCCGGTGTCGGCGCCGTAGTAGCGATCCGATTCGCCGAACAGGCCGGCCAGCAGCGCCAGGCCGGCATCGCGCAGGCCGCGTGGCAGAAAGGCGATCCGCCGGGCGAGCAGGCAGGCACGGTAGCGCTGGTAGCCGCCGAACAGCTCGTCGACGCCATCGCCGGACAAGGCAACCGTCACGTGGCGCCGGGCGAAGGCGCACAGCGCCAGGGTCGGCAAGGCGGACGGATCAGCGAAGGGCTCGCCGTAGGTCCGCACACACTCGTCGAGCAGCACTTGCGGAGCCATGCGGGTGGTTTCAACGTGATGCCTGATGCCAAGCGCGCTGGCCACTTCGGCCGCCATCGGTGCCTCGTTGAAGCTCGCCTCGCCGAAACCGATGGTGAAGGCCGCCAGGTCGGCGCCCTGCCCGCGCACCGTGGCGGCGATGAGAGTGGAGTCCAGGCCGCCGCTGAGAAACACCCCCACCGGCACGTCGCTGCGCAGCCGCAGGTGTACGGCATCGTCCAGCAGCGCCCGCAGCGCCTCACAGTCCGGCGCCGCCGCGGCGCCGGGCCGCGGCAGCGACCACCACGCCCGCAGGGCCATGCCGCTGGTGTCGAATACCAGCACGTGACCGGGTAACAGCTTTCGCGCAGCCCGGTAGATCGTGCGCGCCTCGCCGATGTACTGGTGCGCGAAGTAATCGTGAACGGCCAGCGGATCCGGGCTCGTATCGAAATCCGGCCAGGCCCGCAGCGCGGCAAGCTCCGAGGCGAACAGCAGCCCGCCTTCGACCGGCGCGTAGTACAGCGGCTTCTTGCCCAGCCTGTCCCGCACCAGCGCCAGTGACCGTTCCTGCGCATCCCAGAGGGCGAAGGCGAACATGCCGTTCAGCCGCTCCAGCGCCGCCAGGCCGCGCCGGGCAAGCAGGGCCAGCAGCACCTCGGTATCGGACTGCGAGCGGAAGGCCACGCCCTCGGTCTCCAGTTCGGCCCGCAGTTCCAGGTAGTTGTAGATCTCACCGTTGAACACCAGGACGTAGCGTCCGCACTCCGAATGCCAGGGCTGGGCGCCACCGTCGAGGTCGATGATGCTCAGGCGGCGATGGCCCAGGCCGATGCCGTCGCCGACATACAGGCCCTCGCCATCGGGCCCGCGATGCGCCAGGGCGGTGTTGGCGGCCGCCAGGGCCTGGCGGTTCACCGCTCTGCCAGCCAGCCCGATCTCCCCGACGATGCCACACATGGTTCAGGCGCCCCCGCACACGACGTCGAACAGCCGCGCATATCGCGTCGCGGTGTTGTCCCAGGTCAGCCCCAGTGCCCGCACCCGGGCCCTTGCCGCCTCGCCCAGACGCCGGCGCAGCGCCGGGTCGGCGCCCAGGCGGGCCAGGCAGCCCGCGAGTGCCCGGGTGTCGCCGGGTTCGTAGACCAGGCCGCTGTGACCGTCCTCGACCAGCTCACCGGTGCCGCGTACACGCGAGGCGATCACGGCGAGCCCGGCTGCCATCGCCTCGACCAGCACGTTGGCCCGGCCCTCGCTGTGACTGCTGAGCACGAAGATGTCCGCGTCGTGGTAGCAGCGCTGCAGCTCGGTTCCCGTGAGTACACCGGGCAACTGCAGGCGCTGCTCCAGCCCCCTCTCGCCGGCCAGCGCCACGAGGCGGGCACGCTCGGGGCCATCGCCCACCAGTGCGAGCGACGTGGCCTCCAGGCCGCTGTCCGCCAGGGCTTCGATGACGTCCGCCAGGGCCTTGCGCGGAATGAGACTGCCCACGCACAGGACCCGCACGGCATCATCGGCCCGGGCCGGGCGCGGCAGCGGCAGTGCCAGCAGTGCGTCATCCACGCCATTGGCGATCATGTGCAGCTTCCCGGCCGCCGCCGGGAAGGCCGTGGCCAGCTCGCCATGGATGTCATCGCCCACGGCGACGACGGCGCTGGCCAGCCCCACCGCTGTGCCCAGCACGCCCGGGCCGGCCCTGCGCCCCCCTGCCCGGCCGACGTCCTCGCCACGCACCGTCAGCACCACCGGGACGCCGCGCAGGCGACCGGCGACACCGGCCACGACACCGCAGATGGCCCAGTTGGCCTGGATGATGTCCGCAGATCCAGCGCGGCGCAGGGTTGCCAGGAACATGGCCAGCAGGAAACCCGGCACCAGCAGCCAGCGCAGGCGATTCCCGCGCAGCGCAACCGGGATGCCACCGGGCTGCTGGGCCAGCACCTGCAGGGGTCGCGGCGCATAGCGGAAGCGCCCTACCTCGCTGTCGGCGGCAGGCTGCAGACAGTCGTCCGCCGTCAGGACCGTGACCCGGCACTCGCGCGCCAGTGCATCGGCCAGTCGCGCCACGAACAGGCCGGCCACGCTGCCCGGGCGCAACGGATAGGACGTTGTGAGCACCAGCACCCGCCGGGCGGCGCTGCTCATCGCGCTGGCTCCGCCGGCAAGGGCTTGTCGGCGATCACGAACCAGCCGAACGCCGCGGCGTCCGGGCGGCGCAGGCCGAGCACCAGGGCCGCCAGCAGGTTGATACCAAGCACCAGGGCGACCACCGGCAGCGCCGCCGCCAGCATGAGTACGACGCTGCGCGCAGCCAGGCAGCGCAGGCCCTCCAGCAGCGCGAGATTGACCATGTGCAGGGCGACGACGAGGCTGTTGCCGTGCTGGTGCAGCTCCCGCAGGCGCAGGCCGCTGGCCTGGACCAGCTCACTGATGCCGTAGCGGGTGTAACGGCGGAAGTCATGGGGCGCGTCGTGCTCGGGATAGATGAACGGCACCGACAGCACCAGGCAACCGCCGGGCCGCAGGACCCGCTCCAGCTGCGCCATCGCCGGCGCATCGGCGTTGATGTGCTCCAGTACCTCCAGGCACAGCACGACATCGAACGCGGCATCGGCGAAGGGCAGCGCCAGGGCCGTGGCGAACACGTCCGGGCGCTGCAGGTAGTGGCTGTTGGTGGCCGGGTAGTCCAGGCGCACGAGGCGCATGTCCGGCCGCAGCCAGCGCGCCGTGTCGGCGTTGCCACTGCCCACGTCCAGCGCCAGGTGGCCGGGCAGCCCCGGCAGCACCGCCCGGCGCGAGCGCAGGTGGTAGCGGTCACTGAGCCATTGCGGATGCAGTGGCGTGCCGCGCAAGGGCTCCAGCAATGACCGCAGCAGTCCCGTGAGCGCCATCGGGCCGGGCTCAGTCGCGGCGCTGGTAGATGAGCATGGTGATCTGCTCGGACACCAGGCCGATGAGGAACATCAGCATCCCCGAGGTCAGCAGCAGCGCGCTCATGTTGGTGAAGCGTCCCGCGGTCAGGAAGGTGAAACCGTAGTACAGCAGTCCGATGCCGAAGGTCGCGCCGCTGACGGGCACGAAGATTTTCAGCGGCGAGAACAGCGTCCCGATGCGGAACATGATCAGCAGGAAGCGGAAGCCATCACGCAATAAACGGATATGACTGCGCCCGACCCGGGCCGCGGCGACGATGGGCTCGTAGGCCACCGGGTAACCGCTGCGGAAGAAAGCCATGGTGATGGTGGTCGGATAAGAAAAGCCATTCGGCAGCAGGTGCAGGAACTCGCGGAACTTGTCGGTGCGTACCACGCGAAAGCCGGAGGTGAGATCCTCGACCTCGCGGTTCACCATCCAGCTGGCGAAACGGTTGTACAGGCTGTTGCCGAGCCAGCGCGCGGTGCTGGCCTGCGAGCTGCGCCTGCGCGCACCCACCACCATGTCGAAGCCTGCCTCCAGGCGCGCGAGCAGCCGGGCGATATCGGCCGGATCGTGCTGGCCATCGGCATCCATGAACACGATGACATCGCCGCGGGCATGCCGCGCCCCGGTCTTGATGGCAGCCCCGTTTCCCATGCCGTAGGGGTGGGACACGCAGCGCACGCCGTGCTCGGCGCACACGGCCTCGGTGTCGTCGGTGGAGCCGTCGTTGACCACGATGATTTCCGCCTCCGGCTGCGCCGCGGTCAGGCGCGGCAGCAGACCGCGCAAGCCGGCGGCCTCGTTCCGGCCCGGCAGCACGATGCTCAGCGCCACGGGCCTTGCGCCGTCGAGCAAGGCAGCGTTTTCGGTTGCTGTCTGGTTCATGGTGTTTCCTCGCCATTGCTCGCGGACGCCCGCGCCTTCATGCCGCGGTTGACGGCCACCAGCACCTCTTCCAGGTAGCGGCCGGCCTCATCGATCTGCAGTTGCCCGGCACGTCGACTGACCGGGCTGCGCTGTTTCGACACGATGCCGACTGCCGCATCCATCTGCGCCTGGGCACGGTCGAACTCGCCCATCGTGGCAAGCAGCTTGGCCAGTTCCAGCCGCGTCTCAAGGCGTTCCGGGTTGAACGCCAGCAGGCGCTCCATGGTTGTCAGCGCGGCGGCGGGTTTCCCCAGGACCAGTGCCTGGTAGGCGGCCAGTTGCTGCAGGGTGGCGGCCCGCATCGCGCCCTGCAGGGCGGGGTTATCCAGCAGGGTGTCGAACACCGGCATCATCTGCGCTTCGCTCATGCGACACACCTCGGCCAGGTGGCAGGCAATCAGGCTGCCGATGACCGATGACACGCTGACATGCAGGCCGTCCAGCGCAAGGCGGCGGCGCAGCTCGGGCAGCAGCGCCGGATCCGGCTCACCACCGAAGGCGTAGCCGGCCTGCAGGCGGGCCACGATGGGCAGCGGATTTCGTTCATCCAGCCTGGCGGCCTCGGCGAAATCCGCATCGGCCTGCTCCAGTGTCTGCAGGTTGCCGTCGTAGACGAACAGGCCGTAGCGGGTGCGGCCGAGATCATAGCGCGCGCGATAGGACCCGGGATGGTACTGGGCCTCGCTCAGGGCCAGCGTGATGGGATCACTCCAGTGCTCGCTGCGAATGACGCACACCAGCAAGGCTACGCTGATGAACAGGATCGCCAGGCCGCGGAACAGCCCGGCCCGTCGGGCCTGTTCCAGGCGGCAGCCGATGGCCCCCAGCACGGCGAACACGGGACCGATCCCGGCCACGTAGTTGCGGTGCTCATGCACGAGTTCCAGGCCGATGAGGGTGGACTCCAGCGCATGACCGGCCAGGAACCAGCCCACGCCGAGGGCCAGCCACGGCCAATGCCGCCAGCGCCACAACGCCAGCACAGCGAGGGTAACCAGCCCAAGCACGGCCGGCAGCGTGGTCAGCGGTTCCAGCAGCCCGGTGGAAACCGGGAAATCGTCGTGATAAAGACCGAACTCGCGGTACCGCGGCAGGAACAGCAGGCCGAGGTAGAACCACAGGGCCCGCGCCTCGGTCAGCAGGCGCGAGGGCAGGTCGAAGCTGCGCGAGGCATAGGTGCTGGCCAGCCACTCGGGACTGAGCAGCAGAAAGGCAATCGTGGCCAGGGCAGGCAGCAGCACCGTCACGCCTATCCAGACGTTCATCGGCACGCGCCCGCGATCCAGGTCCGAAGGCGCCGCCCTGAACAAGACCAGCTCCAGCAGCGCCACGTACAACAGCATCAATACACCGGACTCCTTCGCGAGCAGCGCCAGCGTCAGGCTGGCGAGCAGCGTCGCGAGCAGGCGTCCGGCGCAGCGCTCACCGGCATGCAGGCGCAGCCGGAAATACAGCCAGCCGCAAAGCCCGGCCAGCATGAACAGGGAGGACAGCGACGTCATTCGCTGCACGATGTACAACACGGAAGTCAGGTTCAGCGGGTGCACCGCCCAGACCGCGGCCACGAACAGCGGCAGACTGGCGCGAACGCTGTCGGGTACCCGCCCGGCGAGCGCGGGTGTGCGCAGCAGCAGGCCGGCCAGCACGAACACCAGCACGGCGTTGACCCAGTGGATGGCAAGGTTGGTGAGCTTCCAGCACAGCGGCCGGACGCCGCAGGTGGCATGGTTGAGCTGGAAACTGGCCATGGCCAGGGGCCGGCCAAGCGGCCCGCTGGCGCCGGAGTCGGCGCTGCGCACGAGCGCGTCCAGCGAGACGTCCTCGGTGGTTACCGAGACGTTCTGAAGGATATTGGCGTGGTCATCGAAGATGAAGCCGCCCTGCAGGCCGAGGCCGTAGGCCAGGGTCGCAAGCAGCGCGAGCAGGGGCAGGACGAGGCGAAGCGGCATCACGAAAAAAAACGCCCCGCCGGAGCGGGGCGTTTTTCGCCAGGCTGACGTATCAGTTACGGCAGCTGGACGGACGCCACTTGGCCTGCACGGTGCTGGCAGCGACCCCGCAGGTCCACTGGATGGCACCGCCGTTGGCCGGCACGAACGGGCTCAGAACCAGGTTCTGGCCGTTGATCTGCGCCGGGTTCGGCCCGTACAGGATGGTGATGACGCCGCTGGCGCCGACGGTGACGCTCTGCACGGCGTTACCGGTGATACTCACCGCGGCCGCAACGCCGGCCGAGGCGTTGGTGCCCGGCAGACGGCCCTGGGTGGCGTAGAACTCCGACACCGCCGTCTTGGCGGCCGAGGCCAGACCGAGGCCCTCGGAAACGTTGGCGCGGATGGTGTAATCCTGGTAGGCCGGGATGGCAACGGCGGCCAGAATGCCGATGATGGCCACCACGATCATGAGTTCGATCAGGGTGAAACCCTTTTGAATCTGCTGCTTCATGAAAACTCTCCTGCTGTTTTGAACCGAATTTCTTCGCTTTCAGGTTCCGGTGCCGACACTTGCGGCTGCCGGCCCGGGCTCCCCCGGTTGCGACCACCCTCAGGGCGGCTGTCACCTTGCGGCAGGATTACAGCAGGAAGCGTGCCAGCGGCGCCCCCACGGCAAAAACCGCGGCTGCGAAGGGTTTTCGGCGGGCTGCATCGCCGCGGGCAGGCGCATGCCCGGGCGCTGGAGTGACGCTCAGCGTCATTTTCTGACGCAACACGTCAGTCCGGCGCGTCCAGTCCCAGCTTGTGCATGCGATAGCGCAGGGCGCGCAGGGTGATCCCCAGCTGGCGGGCCGCGCGGGTGCGGTTCCAGCGGGTCTGCTCGAGTGCGGCACGGATTTTCTCGCGCTCGACGCGGTCCAGTTCGTCGGTCAGACCGCTTTCGGCCCGGCCGGCACCGGCTTCGCGCTCGCGTGGCAGCTGCAGGTCTTCGGCCTGGATCCGTTCGTCCTCCGACAGGGCCATGGCCCGCTCCAGGATGTTTTCCAGCTCGCGGACATTGCCAGGGAAATCGTAGGCCTGCAGGGCCTCCATCGCCTCCGGCGCCAGCACCGGCACCGGCACACCCAGTTCGGCGGCTATGCGGCCGAGAATGTGATCGGTCAGCAGCGCGATGTCACCGCGCCGGTCCCGGAGCGTGGGTACCTGCAGCTCGATCACGTTGATGCGGTAGAACAGGTCCTGGCGGAAACTGCCCGCCGCAACCAGCACGCCGAGGTCCTTGTGGGTGGCGCTCAGCAGGCGCACGTCGACCGGGATCTCGGCCTCGGCACCCACCGGCCGGACCTTTTTCTCCTGGATGGCGCGCAGCAGCTTGACCTGCAGGTGCAGCGGCAGCTCGGCCACTTCGTCCAGGAACAGCGTACCGCCGCTGGCCGCCTGGAACAGGCCCTGCTTGTCGGCAACAGCACCGGTGAAGCTGCCCTTGCGATGGCCGAACAGCTCGCTTTCGATGAGTTCATCGGGGATCGCGCCGCAGTTCACCGGCACGAACGGCTGCGCCGCGCGCGGGCCCTGCTCGTGGATGAGACGGGCGACCAGCTC
>CAYGQN010000019.1:20499-22827 GCA_964351795.1 uncultured Gammaproteobacteria bacterium | reverse complement strand
TTGCTCGAGTCGGGAGGGTACGGCGTGGCTTGTGAAGAACACGTTGGACCCCTAAACAAAAAAAAAAAAAAGCTGCTCGAGCGGGAATCGGTTGGTACGACGCAGGCGGCGGCGGATTATTCGGCGCTGCATTACGAGCGTCTCACCGGGCAATTGGCCGCGGTGCTCGACCGCGCCATCGAGGAGTATCGGGCATGAAGCGATACACCCACGCACTGCTGATCGGCCTGGCTCTGCTGGGTGGTTGTTCGGCAGGGGATCCACCCTTCAGCGACGATTTCGAAAGCGGCGATCTGGACCTGGAAAAATGGCAGATAGACAGCAAGCCACCCTGTGAGATGGACGTGGTCAGCGGGCCAGGGGGTGGCGATAACCGCGTGCTGCGCTTCATTGCCGATGACAGCACGCGCTGCGAGGTGGTGCCGCGCATGTTCGGTGGCCTGCTTGGCAAGTATCGGCATGAACCGTTCCGCAGGACCCGCTGGTATGCGTTCAGCCTGTTCATCGCCGAGCCCTGGGCGCCGCACGAAGAGGATGAGGTGCTGGCGCAGTGGCACTCGGATCCGGACCAGCTCATCGGTGATGATCGCTTTCGTGGCCCCCCGCTTGCCATGCGCATTGTGGGCAACCGGCTGCGGCTGACCTACGGCTGGGATGCCAACTTCATCACCCGTGATGGCTGGAAGGCGAAGTACCTGATGTGGGAAGGCCCGGTGCAGACCGGGCAATGGATGCACTGGAAGTTCGAGGTGAAGTGGTCCTGGGAAAGTGAGGGAATGTTAAGGGTCTGGCTGGGTGAGGAGTTGCTCGTTGACTACCAGGGACCCAATGCGTACAACGACATACGCGGCGTTTACCTCAAGCTGGGGCTGTACCATCCGGGTACGGAACGAACGCTTTACCTTGATGACGTGTACATCGGTGATAGTGCTCCCTGAGCGCCGCCAGGGTGCCATCAGCGGGCTGCCAGGCGCGGACCGCGCTTGCACGGCCAGGGCATGGATGCGGTGCAGCTTGCGGTTCAACAGGCAATTGAGGCGACTATGAAGATATCAGTGTTCGGGCTTGGTTACGTGGGCTGCGTCACCGGTGCGTGTTTTGCCGATGCGGGTCACGATGTCATCGGCGTGGATGTGAATCCCTCGAAGGTGGACCTCATCAACACGGGCCAGTGCCCGATCGTGGAGCCGGGTCTGCCGGAACTGGTGGCTTCGGTCACCGGGCCGGGTGGCCGGCTGCGGGCGACTACGGATGCCCGCGAGGCCATTGCCGCCTCGGAAGTGTCGCTGGTGGCCGTGGGCACGCCCAGTGATGAAACCGGTGCTGTGAGCCTGCAGGCCGTCCACGAGACGGTCGCGACCATTGCCGACTGCCTGCAGGATGCCGAGGGCTACCACGTCATCATCATCCGCAGCACGGTGCCGCCGGGCACCACCGCGTCGCTTATCGACGCCAATCCGCAGGTGGCGGCGCTGGTGGATGCCGGCCGGCTGGGTTTCGCGATGAACCCCGAGTTCCTGCGCGAGGGCTGTTCCATCGATGATTTCGTCCACCCTTCGGTTACCGTTATCGGTGAGCTGGACGAGCGCAGTGGCGAGGTGGTGGCGGCCCTGTACGATTTCGTGGAGGCGCCGGTGGTCAGGATCGCGCTGAAGGCGGCAGAGATGATCAAGTACGCGAACAACGCCTTCCATGCGCTGAAGGTCACCTTCGCCAACGAGATGGGCGCCATCTGCAAGACCCTGGACATCGACAGCCACGAGGTCATGCGCGTGCTGTGCATGGATGACAAGCTCAACATCTCGAAGAAATACCTTATCCCGGGCTTCGCGTTCGGTGGCTCCTGCCTGCCGAAAGACCTGCGGGCGCTGAACCACATCTCCCGCCACGAGAACATCGACCTGCCGCTGCTGGACAGCATGCTGCCCAGCAACCGTCTGCTCATCGAACGGACCGTCAAGCGGGTGCGAGGCATCGGCAAGCGCAAAGTCGGCATGCTGGGCCTGTCGTTCAAGAAGGATACCGACGATTTGCGCGAGTCCCCCTTCGTGACGCTGGCCGAGCAGCTCATCGGCACAGGGTTCGATCTGAAGGTTTATGATCGGAACGTGTCCCTGTCGCGGCTCATCGGCTCCAACGCCGCCTACCTGCAGCAGCACATGCCGCACATCGACCGCAGTTTCGTGGAGCAGGCGGGCACCGCACTGGCAGATGCGGAAGTGGTGGTCGTCTGCAATTACGAGGAGGATTATGCCCCGCTGCTGGAGGCGCTGCCGGCGGATTGCACCGTCATCGGCGCGCCCAGCGCCGCCACGAAGCGCGACCAGC
>CAYGQN010000019.1:10879-20489 GCA_964351795.1 uncultured Gammaproteobacteria bacterium | reverse complement strand
TCGAAGCGCTGCTGCCAAAGGACAAGCCAAGCGTCATCGACCTGGCGCGGATTCCGGCCGGGCTCAAGCTCGTGGCGCAGTACGACGGCCTGGCCTGGTAGCCAGGCCCGGAGCCCCGGCGCATGAAGATCCTGTTCCTGTCGCAGCGCTTTCTCGTGCCCATGGACACGGGCGGCAAAATCCGCACCGGCAAGCTGCTGGAGCAACTGAGTCAGGAACACGACGTCACCGTGGTGGGCAACTACGAGCCCGCCAAGGATGCCCCGCACCTGGCGGCCATGCAGGCGCTGTGCCGGCGTTACGTGCCGGTGCAATGGCGCGAGCCCGGCCGGGCCAGCCCGGCATTCTGGCTGCGCCTGGCGCGCAACTCCCTGTCCCGCTATCCGGTGACGGCGCTGAACGACTACTCCCCGGCACTGGAAGCCGCCCTGCTGCAAACCCTGGCCGAGGAGGATTTCGACCTCGCCATCTGCGATTTCGTGCAGTCCGGCCTGCTCTTTCGCAAGGTCCAGGGGCTGCCGAGGCTGCTGTTCCAGCACAACGTGGAGGCGAAGATTTTCGAGCGCCACGTGAACAATGCCCGCAACCCGGTCAGCCGGCTGTTCTGGGCCCAGCAGCACAGCCGCATGTTCCGCTTTGAAAAGGCGATGGTCCGGGATTTCGACACGGTCATCGCCGTGTCGGAGAACGACGCGCAGATCTTCCGGGACGACTACGGCGCTGATAATGCCGTCGCCATTCCCACCGGTGTGGACGTGGATTTCTATGCGCCCGCCAGCCTGGAGTCCCCGGCCAGCACGGAAATCGTGTTCTGCGGCTCGATGGACTGGCTGCCCAATGAAGACGGGATCCGCTACTTCCTCGATGAAATTGCCCCGGCCCTGTCCCGGCGCACGCCGGACTGGCATCTCACCGTGGTGGGGCGCAAGCCCTCGGAATGGCTGCAGCAGGCTGCCGCCGACAATCCGCGGCTCACCCTCACCGGCTGGGTGGATGATGTGCGGCCGTACCTGGCGCGCGCGGCGCTGTGCATTGTGCCGCTGCGTATCGGCGGTGGCACGCGCATGAAAATCTACGAGGCCATGGCCATGGGCAAGCCGGTGGTATCCACCCGGGTGGGTGCGGAAGGCCTGGACGTGGAAGACGGCCGAGACATCCGGCTGGTGGATCCGCCGGAGGCGTTCGCCGATGCAGTGGCGGGTTTGCTGGCGGACCGCGATGCGCGCACGCGGATGGGCACCGCCGCGCGGGCCCTGGTGGAGGCGAATTTCGGCTGGCACAACGTGGCCGTGGTATTCGCGCAGATCTGCCAGAACACCGTGGACCAGGCCGGGCCGGCCGCCGCGCCTGCCCGCACGGCACAGGCACAGGCACAGGCACAGGCACAGGCACAGGCATGAGCGCTGTCGCCGCCGGGGCCTGAGGACACACGCGTGGAAAGCATCTTCTGGCTGGCAACCCTGCTGCTCGTGTACCCCTACGTGGTGTACCCGGGGCTGCTGCTCGGCGGCGCCACGCTGCTACCGCGGCGCTCCATGGCCCTGCCCGGAGAGTTTTCCCTGCCCACGCTCACGGTGATCGTCTCCGCCCACAACGAGGCGGCGGTCATCGAAGAGAAAATCCTGACGACGCTGGCCTGCGACTATCCGCGTGATCGCCTGCAGGTACTGGTGGTCTCCGATGCCAGCACCGACGATACCAATGCCATCGTCACTCGCCTGTCGGAAAGCGAGCCGAACGTCCGCCTGCTGGCCATCGAGGAACATCACGGCAAGACCGCCGGGCTGAACATGGCGATGGAATCCATTGAAACCGAGCTGGTGGTGTTCACCGATGCCAATGCGGTGTTCGATCGCGAGGCCCTCGGGAGGCTGGCGGCCTGCTTCGCGGATCCGGCGGTGGGTTACGTGGTTGGCGCGGCGCTGTATCAGCAGGGGGAGGGCAGTACGGCCGGGGAGAACGAAGGCCTGTACTGGCGCTACGAGCTGGCGCTGAAGGCGTTGGAATCCTCGTTCGATTCCGTGGTCGGTGGCGACGGGGCGATCTATGCCGTGCGCAGGGAGCTGTACAAGGAGCTGGCCGCCGAGGACATCAACGATTTCGTGAACCCCCTGCAGGTGATTGCGCAGGGCTACCGTGGCCTGTTCTGTGCCGAGGCACGGGCCTTCGAGGATCCGGCGAACGATTACGACAAGGAGTTCCGCCGCAAGCGCCGCATCGTGTGCCGCTCCTGGGGCGGTCTGCTGCGCTACTACCGTACGCTGGGCCTGACGCGGCGGCCACGCTTCCTGTTCATGCTGGTCTCGCACAAGGTCATCCGCTGGTTCACATTCGCGTGGCTGGTGCTGGCGGCGATGGCCAGCTTTCTGCTGGTGCTCGATGGCGAGGGCTTCGTGTACCTGCTGGCGCTGCTGTGCTTCGCCGGCTTCTTCGGGCTGGCCGCGCTCGGCCGCGGCCGTGCCAGGGCGGGGGAGGCGCTGCCCTCGCACCTGTCCATTCCGTACTATTTCCTAAGTTCCAACCTGGCGGCGATACTTGGCATCATCGATTACGCGCGGGGCAATCGTTACGTCACCTGGACGCACGTGCGCCAGGGCTGACAGGGAAGCCAGACCCATGTGCGGCATTGTTGGCGCTTACCACTTCGACCGCGAGTACGCGGTGGCCGAGGCGGATATCCGCGCCATGGCAGACACCATCGTGCATCGCGGCCCGGACGACTTCGGCTGCTTCACGGTGGGCAACACCGGCCTGGGTATGCGCCGGCTGAGCATCATTGATCTCGCCGGTGGTCATCAGCCGATTTTCACGCCCGACGGCCGCAGCGCCATCGTCTTCAACGGCGAGTTGTACAACTACCGGGAAGAAGCCGCGCAGCTCGAGCAGGCGGGTTACCGGCTGTCGACAAAATCCGACACCGAAGTGGTGCTCGGCCTGTACGCCACTGTCGGCGAAGCGTTTCTCGAGCGGCTGAACGGCATGTACGGTCTGGCCATCATCGACCAGGGCAGCGGCCGGCTGACCATCGCCCGGGATCGCCTTGGTATCAAGCCGCTGTACTACTACCGGGATGCTGACAAGATCGTCTTCGCCTCCGAGGTGAAGGCCATTCTTGCCTACCCGGGTGTGGTCGCCGAGGTGGACACCGCCATGCTGCCGGTGTTCTTCCGCTACGGCTTCATTCCCAGCCCGCGCACCCTGTTCCGTAACATCGCCAAGCTGCCGCCCGGTCACCAGATGCAGATCGAGAACGGTGCTGTGCGCATTGAGCGTTACTGGGATGTTTCCTTTGGCGACAAGCACGGCCTGTCGGAGGCCGAGACGCTGGAGCGGCTGGACGAGCTGATGCAGGACACGGTCCGGCGCCAGATGATTGCCGACGTACCGCTTGGCGCGTTCCTGAGCGGCGGCCTGGACTCCAGCGGCATCGTGCACCTGATGGACCAGCAGGGTGTGCAGGACATCAATACCTATTCCATCGGCTTCGGCGCCAACTACAGCGTCCACGACGAAAGCGAGGACGCCGCCGTCTTCGCCCGCCACTACCACACCAACCATCACGCCATCACGGTGAACCCGAACGTCGCGGACCTGCTGCCACGCCTGGTGCGGATGCTGGACGAGCCGCTGGCGGATTCCTCCTTCGTGGTGACCTACCTGGTGGCGGAACTGGCCGCTGAAACGGTGAAGGTGATCCTGTCCGGGGTGGGCGGTGACGAGATTTTCAGCGGCTACCGGCGCTACCAGTTCGCCAGCCTGGACCGCTATACCGCCATGCTGCCCGGCCCGGTGCGCGAGCGCTGGCTGCCGGCCCTGGCCCGGCGCCTGCCAGCGGACCGCAATTCGCGCGTGCTGAACCTGCTGCGCCTGGCCAAGCGCTACCTGGATACCGATGCCAGCACGCCGCTGGCCCGCTATTCGCACTTCGTCTCGGTGTTCAGTGACGGGCTCATCGATGAGTACCTGCGCGCGGATATCCCGGCGGAGGCGGACCCGATGCAGGTCGCCATGCAGGGCTGCGATGCCAGCGATGCGCTGGATACGGTGATGTACTTCGACCTCAAGGGCTCGCTGCCCGAGCAGTTGCTCATGCTCACCGACAAGATGACCATGGCGAAATCCCTGGAGGCCAGGGTGCCGTACCTGGACCATCGGCTGGTGGAATTCATGGCTGCCACCCCGGCGGCGATGCGCGTGAAGGGCTTCCGCCTGCGCCACCTGCAGAAGGAATACCTCAAGCCCCGCATCCCCGCTTACGTTCTCAAGCGCAAGAAGCGCGGCTTCGGGGCGCCGTTCGGGGGCTGGATCCGGGAAGATCTCCGCGAGATGATGAACGACTATCTCAGTGCCGACCGGCTGAACCGCCAGGGCCTGTTCAATGCGGACCTCGCCCGGACGGCGCTGGCCGAGCACATGGAGCGGCGCGAGGATCACAGCGATTTCCTGCTGGCGAACCTGTCGTTCCAACTCTGGTACGAAGCCTATATCGGGGCGCACTAGGCGCGCCGGGGCGGTCAGGCCGATGAATATCCTGGTGTTCACAACCCTGTACCCGAACGCGGCCCAGCCGAACCACGGCATTTTCGTGGAAAACCGGGTGCGGGAACTGCGCCGTCACACGGGCTGGCATTTCCGCGTGGTCGCACCGGTGCCCTGGTTTCCGTTCCGGGGCGCTCGTTGGGGTGCTTGGTCGCAGTTTGCGCGGGTGCCGCGAGTGGAAGAGCGCGACGGCATCGTGGTGCACCATCCGCGTTACCTGGTTATACCGGCGCTGTCATGGCGGGTGGCGCCGCTGTTCATCGCCCTGGCGGCCTACGGGCTGCTGCGGCGCCTGCACCAGGAGTCCCCGGTGGAGCTGGTGGATGCGCATTTCCTGTTCCCGGACGGGGCCGCCGCAGTGATGCTCGCGCGCCGGCTCGGTGTGCCGGTGTTCATGACGGCGCGCGGCTCGGACGTCAATGATTCCCCGCGCCACCGGCTGCCGCGGCTTTTTCTGCGCCGCGCGCTGCGCCGTGCCACGCGGACCCTGGCGGTGTCCCGCGAGCTTGGCCGGAAGCTGACGGCCCTGGAGCCCGTCATCGGCGAGGTGCCCGTGGCGATGAACGGCGTGGATACGAAGCGCTTTCGGCCCATGGACAAGGCGCGCTCGCGTGCGCGCTACGGGCTTGCCGGCAAGGTGGTACTCAGCGTGGCCAGCCTTCGAAGGCTGAAGGGGCATGACCTGCTCATCCGTGCCATCCGCGGGCTGGACGGGTTTACCCTGGTCATCGCCGGGGAGGGCGCCGAGCGCGGCCAGCTCGAAGTCCTGGCGCGGCAGGAGGGCGTGGCGGACCGGGTGCGTTTCCTCGGCGCGGTACCGAACGCCGAGTTGCCCGAGCTGTACTCGGCCGCCGATGTGTTTGCGCTGGCATCCGAATCCGAGGGCTGCCCCAACGTGATCCTGGAAGCAATGGCCTGTGGCCTGCCCATCGTCGCGACGCCCGTGGGCGCCATTCCGGAACTGGTACCGGAGTCCGGCCGGGCGCTGCTGGTGCCGACACGTACCGCAGAGGCGTTCCAGACCTGCCTTGCGTCGGCCCTGGCAGGTGAGCAGGGCGCGGATGCCAGCCTGGACCGAGCGGCCGAGCTGGGCTGGCCCGAGGTGTCCGGCCTGCTGGCGCGGTTGATGCAGGAAGGCGTCGCGTGTGCCGCGAATAACGCTGCGCCGCCACAGCAGCGAGAACTGCCGACTGGCAGCGGAGGGCGATCATGATCTTAACGCCGGTCCTGTTTCTTTGCCTGTGGGGCGGCGGCATCATCGCTACCCTTGCCGTTGGGGCGCAGTTCGGCGTGTACACCTACCTGATGGCTTTCCATATGTCCCCGCATCACACCTGGTGGGACAAGTACGTGCCGGACTTGCGTTATGTAATGATAGCCGGCTTGATGGCAGCGCTGGGTGCCGTCGGCCGCAAGGATCCCTACCTGCAGGAGCAGTGGTACCGGCAGCGGGGCTTTTTCCTCCTCATCCTGTTCAATTTGTACCTGTGGATAGAACTGGCGTGGGCGCGTTCACCGCTGCACTTGGATGGCTGCATTCTCTTTCTCAAACATCTGATTATTGCGGCGGTCATCTACAAGGTCGCGAAGGAGCGCAAGGAATTTTTCAAGAATATCTTGTTGTGGTTAGTCATAGGATCAGCTTGGTTCGGCTACTTGACCATGGGCAAAGGCGGCAGAGTAGAAGGAGTTGCTGGTGCTATCGCTAGTGCCAACCTGATGGGCATGCACACCGCGTCGGCCCTCCTCATTGCTTCGATGATGGTCCTCGGCTTCAAGGATCGGTACCGCTGGATACCCTTCTTCTGTGCACCGCTGATCCTCAATACCGTGATCCAATCGGGGAGCCGCGGTGCTTTTCTTGGTGTCATGTCGGGTGGGCTCGTGGCATATCTGTTTATCCCGAAACGTCTGGCTGGTCGATTTATGCTACTTGGCGTCGGGGCCGTCGTGCTGTTCTTCATGCTTGCGCATGAACAGTTCATCGAACGGATTGTGGAGTTATACAACGCGGTTGAGTCTGAAGACGAGCAACTCGACAACAGCGCGTCCAGTCGCATCGTGATCGCCAAGGCGCAGTGGCAGATGGTTCTAGACTATCCGCTTGGCTATGGTCACAGAGGAACAGCTCTATTGAGCCCACTCTACATGGACGAAAAGTGGCTTACAAAGGGCACAGGCGTTGGCGCACAGGCGGCGCGCTCCTCGCACAATTCTTATCTTGCCGCGCTCGTTTCTTACGGTTTCGTTGGATTCGCAATTTTCTGCGGCCTGTTCTTCTGGGCGGGTGCGGTGCTGCTGCGGCTTAAGCGTCAAGTCAGTACTCCCGAGCACGAGGAATATGCAATCCTCGTCGCCGCAATCGCCACGGGTCTGACAGTGCCTGCGGTCTGCGGCAACTTCACGAATTTTGTCGCTGCAGAGAACCAGTATTGGCTGTTCGCCTTGACGGCGGCACTGTCAGCGATGATTGCACGCGATGTTCCGGTGACCTCTCCCGGCCGTTACCGAGCGCGGCAGCAGGCGGGACCTCAACCGCGGGCGGGGCTGAACTCCGGCAACAGTCCGCCGTAGAGCGAGGCATAGGCGTCGATGAAGCGGGCCTGGCTGAAGCCGGCCTCAACGTGCGCGCGGTTGGCACGGCCGATGGTTTCCGCGAGCGCCGGCTTGGACTGCAGTTGCCCGATGCACTGCGCCAGGCTGTCGGGATTGTCGTTGACGAAAAACAAGGCGTTCTCCCCTTCGGTGAGCCAGTCACGATGGCCGGCGCAGTCCGTGGCCACCACCGGCAAACCGCAGGCCATGGCTTCCAGTACGGTGTTGCTCATGCCCTCGGAGAACGAGCAGTTCACGTAGGCATCGAAGTGCTGGTACCAGTCCTCGGGGGTGTTGGTCGCGCCGGGCAGTTCGACGTAGTCCCCGGCGCCGAGTTCGCCAACGAGGTGTTCCAGGGCCGGGCGCTCGGAGCCCTCGCCGACGATGACCAGGCGATAGGCCCCCGGATCCCGCGTATTCAATGCATGGACGGCCCGGATGAGACAGGGGAAATTCTTGATGTGTTCCAGCCGGCTCAGGGAACCGACCACGAAAGGCCGCCCCGGTTCGCGCTGGACAGGCCGGAAGCGCTCGGTGTCCACGCCATTGCGAATGACGGTGCAGCGTGCCGGGGGCAGATGCCACAGTTCCACGATGCGGTCCCGGATGGATTCATTCACAGGGATGATGGCATCGGTCATTCGGGCCAGCAGGGCCTGGGTGAGCGTGCGGCGCCAGCGCAGCTGGTCCGGTTCGAACCGGCTGGCGCCATGTTCACCGTGAACCACCACCGGCACCTTCGCCAGGCGGCCCGCTACCACGCCCTCCAGCATCGACACCCAGTTATGGGAGTGCACGATGTTGATGTCCCGCTCGCGCAGTATCCGTGCCAGGCGGCGGATGGCCGCCCAGTCCACGCCCGGGCGGGTGCCCAGTACAATGTGCTCCACCTGCGGATGGTTATCGAGGAAATTGCCGGCGGAGTCGCGCAGCGAGACGATGGTGAAACGCGCACCAAGCGGGCTCAGGCCATCCACCAGCCTGAGGATGCGGCGTTCCAGCCCGCCGTAATCGAACGAGTAAACGACGTGGGCAATGCGCAGTGGGGCTTTGGTGGCCATGGAGTGCTAACAGTTGTGTCAGTGTGACGCCGTGCATGCGCCACGTCAGGGCAGTATATCCGCATTTCCTGCATGCTACGGCGTTGGCTCCCCGGCGCCTCTGCAGAGCGCGCCGGGCATTCCCCAATTGACGTTTACCGGCTGACGATTATTCCGCGCCTGATGAACATCGCCCATTTCGACAGCATCGACGCCTTGCCGGCAGCCGGCCTGGCCCTGCTGGAGGCCGGAGCGGCCGGCAACCCGTTCCTGTCTCCGCTGTGGCTGGCGGCCTTCGAACGGCACCTGGTGGGCCGTCGCGAGCAGCCGCACTACGTGTTGGCGGAGGCGGGCGGTGAGCCGGTGCTGGTGCTGCCGCTGTTGCTGGAGCGACGCCCGCTGGCCGGCGTGGTCCGGGCCCGGGCGATGGGGAATTTCTATACCGGGGTGTTCGAGGCGGTCACCGCCAGCACGCTGCGCGCGGACCCGCGGATGGCCGACGCCGCGGCGCAGGCGGTCGCGGCCGCGCTGGCGTGTCGTTTCCGGCGCCTGGCCCTGGCGGAACTCGCGCCCGTCAGGGACGCGGAAGGCCCGGCCGCAGCGATCATGGCGGCATTGCGCGGGCACGGCTTCGCCGGCCGGCGGCTGGAGGCCCATGGCAACTGGTTCGAGGATTGCACCGGGAAGGATTTCGCCGGCTACATGGCCGGCCGGCCGGGGAATGTGCGCAGCACGCTGGCCCGCAAGCATCGCAAGCTGCTGCGCGAGCAGCCGGTGGAGTTCATCGTGGCGACAACGCCGGAGGCCGTTGCCGCCGCGTTTCCGGCCTACGAAGCGGTGTATGCGACGAGCTGGAAGACACCCGAGCGCTCGCCGGCGTTCATCCGCGAAGTGATGACCGGTCTGGCCGGCCGTGGCCAGGCGCGCCTCGGCGTGCTCAAGGTGGATGGCGAACCTGCCGCTGCACAGATTTGGGTTAAAATTGCTGATTCATGGGCGGTTTTCAAGCTGGCGTATGATCCGCGGTTCACGCGTTACTCGGTGGGGACGGTGCTGATGGCGCATCTCATCGAGGGCTTTTTCGAGGCGGGGCCGGTGGATGCACTGGATTTTCTCAGTGGCGATGAGCCCTACAAGCAGGACTGGGCCGGGCAGCGGCGTTCGCACTGGTGCTACGAGGCGGTGTCGGGGCACAGCGCCGCCGGCCTGGCACTGCGCTGCAAGCGTCGCCTGGACGGTGTCAGGCTCGATTGACCAGTGCTGCGACCCGCGTGTCGCGGGCACGAGGTGAGAAGGTGTCGGAAAACAACATCGAAACATCGGTAGTGCGCGTGCTGCGAGCCTCCCTGTCGCTGGATCCGGCAGCGCCGTTGGGTCGGGACACATCGCTGCTGGGTGCGCTGCCGGAGCTGGATTCCCTGTCGCTGGTGGTGCTG
>CAYGQN010000019.1:6161-10869 GCA_964351795.1 uncultured Gammaproteobacteria bacterium | reverse complement strand
GCGGACGCAGGCCTATGCATCGGCTATCGGCTGGGTGCTGCTGGGCGCGCTGGAGGCGGAGTTCGGTTTTCGCATCCATGATGACGAGGTGGACGCATCCGTGTTCACCAGCGTTGGCAGCCTCAGCGATTTCGTGGCCGGCAAGCTTGGCGAAGGCGAGGGCAGGGATTGCAGCCGTTCTTCCTGACCGCCGACGACAGGCGCCTGTTCTGCCTGTTCACCGAGGCCGGCCGCCCCGACGGCCGCGCGGTGCTGCTGCTGCCGCCGCTGGCCGAGGATATGAACCAGGCGCGCAGCTTCCACGCCCGCGTGGCGCGGGCGCTGGCCGAACGCGGCGTGGCCAGCCTGGCAGTGGATGTCTCCGCCAGCGGCGACAGCTCCGGGGAATTCCGGGACGCCACCGTTGCCCACTGGGCCCGGGACATCACCGCCGCGGCCGACTGGCTGGCCAGCCGGGCGGCGGCCGTGGACGTGCTCGCGGTGCGTTCGGCGGCATTGCATCTGCCCGCGCTTGCGGCGCCGGGGCGTGCCGCCATCGGCCGCGTATGCCTGGTGGACCCGGTGTGCACCGGCGATGAATGGCTGGATGATTTCCTGCGCGTGAAGGTGGGGCGCTCGATGTTCGAGGGCCGCCGGGAAACCGTGGCCTCGTTGCGCGAGCGCCTGGTAGCCGGGGAGTTGCTGGAGGTGGCCGGCTACGAGTTGTCGCCGGCGCTGTTCCTTGGGCTGGCGGCATTGCGTCTGGAGGCGACCATGCTGGCCGGTGTCGATGCCCTGCAACTGGTGCGCAGTCGCGATCGCGCCGCCGCGGACCAGGACTGCAAGGGCCAGGAATCTTTAACCAAACTTTCCGATATGACTGCCGTGCAGCGGATTGACCTGGACTACACTCTGCTGTGGTCCAGTGACCGGGTGGAACCACCGCGCGACCTGCTGGACGCGGTAGTGGAATACTTCCTCCAATGAGCGCAGCCCCTCGCATGAATACCGCCGTTGAAGCCCTGCCGGAGGCACCGTTGCAGTTCGACTGCGCCGGCGAGTCGCTGCTCGGCATCGTGCATGCCAGCGGCCGCGCCAGCACCGGTGTCATCTTCGTGGCCGGCGGCGGGCAGTATCGTGCCGGCAGCCACAGGCTGTACGTGCAGCTTGCCCGCGCCCTCGCCGCGGAGGGTGTCGCATCCCTGCGTTTCGACCACCGCGGGGTGGGCGACAGCAGTGGCCGCTTCACGGGCTTCGAGCACCTGGAGCGGGATATTGCCGCGGCGGTGGCCGCCCTGCGCCGGAACCAGCCGGGGCTGGAGCGTGTGGTCATCCTCGGCCTCTGCGATGGGGCCTCGGCCGCCTTGCTGGCCGCCGCGACCCCCGGCATCGACGGCCTGGTGCTGGTGAACCCCTGGGTGCACAGCCAGGCCCTGGAAGCGCAAACCCGCATCGCCAGCTACTACCGCGACCGCCTGCGCAGCCGCGAGTTCTGGGGCAAGGCGCTGCGCGGCCAGCTCGACCTCCGGGCCAGCCTGCGTTCCCTGCGGGGTTATCTTGCCGATGCATTCCGTGGCCGCAGGGCCGCGCGTGAGGGCGAGGCCGCGCCGGCCTACGTGGAGCGCATGCTGTTGGCGCTGGAGCGCTACCGCGGGCCGGTGCTGGCGGTGCTCTCGGGGCAGGATCTCGTCGCCCAGCAGTTCCAGCAGCTGGTCACGCGGGACCGGCGCTGGAAAGAGGCACTGGGCCGGGAGTCCACAGAGGTGGCCAGCTTCCAGGCAGCGGACCACACCTTTTCGTATCGCGAGCATCGCCAGCTACTGCAGCAGCGGCTCGCGGGCTGGCTCTCCGCGGCGTGGAGCAGGGTATGAGCGCGGCATTGATCGTCACGGTGGACACCGAGGAAGAGGGCCTGTGGTCCGGCCAGTTCGATCCCGCCGCGGCCACCGTCCGCAATGTGCAGGGGATCCCGGCCTTCCAGCGTATTTGTGACGACCTTGGCGTGGCCCCCACCTACCTGGTCAACAGCCCGGTGGTGAACGATCCGGCGGCGGTTGCCCTGCTTGGTGACATCCAGGCCGATGGCCGCTGCGAGATCGGCACGCACATCCACCCCTGGAACACCGGCGAAGCCGATCCGCAGGGCGGTGGCTACAACGCGCGGCAATCCTACCTGTGCAACCTGCCGCTGGCGGTGCAGCGCGAGAAGCTGGAAATCGTCACCGATGAAATCACCCGCGCCTTCGGCGTACGGCCGCGCTCCTTCCGCGCCGGGCGCTACGGCCTGGACAGCGCCGGGGCCCGCCTGCTGGCGGAAATGGACTACCTGGTGGACTCCAGCGTCTGCCCGTACACGGATTACTCCGGGGACGGCGGGCCCGATTTCCGCGGCGCCCCGTGGCGGCCGTACCGCGTGGCCGATGACCTGCTGTCGCCGGCCCCTGACGGGGCCCTGCTGGAAGTGCCGGTGAGCTTCGGCTTCAACCGGCGCCACTTCGAGGCCGCCTTCCGCCTGCACGAGTACCTGCAGGGCAGCGCCCTGGCGCATCTGCGGGCCATCGGCGTGCTGGATCGGTTGCACCTGCTGCAGAAAATCAAGTTCTCGCCCGAGAAGGGTGATGCCGGCCGGCTCATCCGTCTGGCCGAAGCCTACCGCGCCAACGAGGCCCCGTGCATGGTGATGATGTTCCACAGCTCGTCGCTGCAGCCAGGGCATACGCCCTACGTTCGCAACGAGGCCGAGCTGGCCGGGTTCCTGGCGACACTGCGCCGCGTGCTTGAGCACTGCATCACGGAACTGGGCATGAAGGCCTCGACGCTCGCCGGTTTTGCAAACGCTTACAGCGCTGGTGGCGGGGCTGCAGTATCATGAAAAGCCTAGTAAATCCCGCTAGTTGCTGAGAATTCATCGCCATGGCCAAACGCAGAATGTCCTATCCACGGGTGAAGCTGCCCGCTGCCGTCATCGTCGGGCGCGGCAGCGTGCGCACCGTGATGGATGATTTCGAAACCGAGCGGGTGGTATTCATGACCAGCGCGGCGCCGCCGGTCGTGGAACTCATTGGCGCGGCGCTGGGCGAATCCATTACCAACAGGCCCTGGCTGCGCAAGCCGGACGGCGAACCGGGGGTCGATGCGGTGCGCGAGGCCGCAGGGCGGCTCGCTGCCGAGCGGCCGACGGTGATCATCGCCATCGGTGGCGGGGCGGTACTCGATTGGGCGCGCCTCGCATGGGCGACGTCGGCCGGTGTCCTCGACCCGGATGCGCCCGCCGCAAACCTGGCTCCGGTTGCCAACGCGCCGGATTTCGTGCTGGTGCCGACCACCTGCGCCACCGGCGCCGAGAGTGCGACGGTAGCCGTCCTGTCGCGGGCCGGCGAGAAGCATCCGGTCATCTCGGACGATTTCCTGGCACGGCAGGTCTACATTGACCCGCAGTTCGTCCAGGCATTGCCGCCGCAGGCCCTGGCGCTTTACCTGTGTGATGCCATCAGTCATGCCGTGGAGTCCTGGGTATCGATTGTGCCCAACGGCATGGCCAAGGAATTCGCCGTTTCGGGCCTGCGGCTCATCGCCCGTGGCTTTTCCGACCCGCAGGCACCGAACCACCAGGACCTGCTGATGGGCGCGTATTTTTCCGGCGCAGCAGCCTCGCACTGCTCGGTGGGCGCTGCGCATGCCTTCGCGCACACAGCCGCTGCCAGTGGGATCGGTCATGCGCTGGGCAATGCGCTGGTGCTCGGCCCGGTGCTCGAAACCCTGGATATTTCGGGCAAGCTGGATGCCCTTGCTGTACAGGCCGGGTTTGCGGATCCGCAGGGGCTGCGGGACTGGGTGGCGAGCGTGGTCGGTATGGCAATCGTCGGGGCCGATACGGCGGCGCTGGGGGCGCGTCTGGTCGCCCAGGACACTGGTGCTCAGTTCCGCGATACCATGAAAGCCGATGTGTGCATGCGCGCCTTTCCGGTGCGGCTGTCGGCCGATGAGCTCGACGACCTGGTCGGGCGAATAACGGCCGCGATCGCCTGAGCCATCAAATGCTGATTTCACGGATCATCGCCTACGCCGAGGAAACCGGCACCGCCGCGGCAGTCGTGGATGCGGCCGGCGAGCACCTGGATTACGCGGCTCTCGCGATGCGTGTCAGCGCTGCCTCTCAGACCATTGCAAACCGGTACGGTCGTGGCCGTTGTCTGCTGCTGCGGCCTGAGGCAACGCTCGATTCCATGGTGACGCTGCTGGCCGTGATTGCCAGTGGCAACACAGCGGTGCCGGTGGCCGCAACGACGCGCGGCGAACAACTGGCATGGATCCTGGCCCGCTGCGAGGGCGAGGAACTGGCACCTGAAGTGCTGTCCGAGAAGAGCACGGACAGCCCACTGGTCGACCTCGCAGAGCCCGGTATACCGCCCATCGTCATGTTCACGTCCGGCACGACCGGCCATCCCAAGGGGGTGATTTGCACCGGCGGGAACATCGCACATTCCTGTGCGGCCATAGCAGACTACCTTGACTATCATCACGCCAACTCGGCCGCGGTGGTGCTGCCGCTGCACTACAGCTACTCGCTGATTTCGCAGGTGCTGGCCCAGTTGTACGTTGGCGGTAGCGCCCATCTGTTCGGGACCCTTCGCAACCCGCTGAAGGTCGCCCGTGCGGTCAACGAGCGCGACATCACCGTGTTCTCCGGCGTGCCATCGACGTTTGCGGCACTGAAGATGTTGCATGT
>CAYGQN010000019.1:0-6151 GCA_964351795.1 uncultured Gammaproteobacteria bacterium | reverse complement strand
GTTCCATGGCATGCAGCCGCTGTCGATGCCCGGGGTGAAGGTGCTGTGCTCGGCAGGAGCGCCCTTCGACCTCGAGATGCATCCGCTGCTGCGGGAGATTTTTCCGGCGGCGCGGATTTTCAATAACTACGGCGCCACAGAGGCAACGCCGCGGATCTCGTGGGTGGCCGATGACGAGCCGGAGTTCTTCCAGGGTTCCTGCGGACGGCCGATCGAGGCGCTGGAGGTGCAGGCCATCGACCCGGAAACCGGCGAGGTGCGGGCAGACGGCCAGCCGGGCATCATCGCGATTCGGGGACCGAACGTCACCCCGGGCTATCTGAATGATCCCGACCGCACGGCGGCGGCATTCACGGCCGACGGATTCTTCCTTACCAACGACATCGGCAGTATCCGCAAGGGCCAGATTCATGTTCAGGGCCGGGCAGACGATATATTCGACGTGGGCGGCGAGAAGGTGGCGCCGCGGGAAATCGAACAGGCGCTGATGGCGGTTCCCGGCGTCGAGGGCTCGGCCGTGGTCGGGCTGCGTGATGAACTCCGTGGTCACGTGCCCGTCGCCTTTCTCAAGGTCCGCGCGAGCCTGAGCAAGGCGGAGATCAACGCCGCCCTGGGTAAGCTGATTGCGCCGGGGAAGATCCCGGTGCGCTATTATCGCGTGGAGAGCTTCCCGGAAACCGATAATGGCAAGCTCAAGCGGCGCGAACTTCACGCAAATGAGGCGGAGTACACGCAGCATGAAATTTCCTGACGATCCGCTTTCCCCGTTTATCGATGGGGTTGCGCCGTTTGCGCTGGACCCTGCCGACAAGGCCGGCTTCCTCGCCGAGCGGCTGCAGGCATTGAATGCCTGGCATCGCGACGGCTGCGAGCGCTACGCACGGCTGGCCAATTACTGGCCGAACACGGGGTCGACAGTCGAAGACATGCTGTATCTGCCGGTTACCCTTTTCAAGGAATACGACCTGATCTCCGTCGACGGGCCGGTCAGTTCGGTCAATTCCTCATCCACCACCAGCGCCCAGTTCTCCAAGGTCTTCGTAGACAAGCCCACCAAGAAGCGCCAGGCCCGGTCGGCGAGCCGCATCCTCAACGATTTCATCGGTGACACCAAACGCCCCTACATCGTTTTCGACCTCGAGGAGACCGTGCGCGGAAGTGGTGGCATGAGTGCCCGCGCGGCAGCAATCCTCAGCCTCAGTCATTTCGCCACCGAGTTCTTCTTCGTGCTGGAGAAGGCGGCAGACGGCAGCCTGCGGGTCAACAAGGATGTACTGGCGGCGGCCGTGGAGAAGATCGGGGAACAACCGTTTATTGCCTATGGTTTTACCTGGATCCTCTTCCAGTCACACCAGGCACTGCTTGACGCTGGCATCAAGCTGCCGGCGGCGCATCCTGATTCGGTACTGCTGCACAGCGGTGGCTGGAAGAAGATGCTCAGCATGGCGGTGGACAAGCCGACGCTGAACCAGCGGGTTGCTTCGGTATGGTCGCTGGCGCCCGAGCGTGTGATCGACTTTTACGGCTCGGTGGAGCAGGTGGGTGTGCCCTACCCGGATTGCAGCGCCGGATACAAGCATGTGCCCTACTGGGCGGACATCATCATCCGCCGGGCGGATGACCTTGCCCCGTGCGCGCCGGGAGAACCTGGGCTGGTGCAGCTCATCAACCTGCTGCCGCTGTCAGCGCCCAACCATAACGTGCTCAGCGAGGACCTCGGGGAAGTGGTCATGCTCGACGGCTGTCCCTGTGGTCGCCGCGGCAAAGCCTTCATTTTTCATGGTCGTGCTCCGCGCGCGGAGCTCAGGGGGTGCAGTGATGTCGGCGCCGCTGCCTGAAGCCGAAACGCCCGCCGTGGACGTGGTTGACCCGTTGCACGCAGCCATCGAGTCACTGGCATGGCTGCGCCTTGCGCAGCCCGGGCATGGTCTCGAAGCGCGGCTGGATGCGCTGGAAGGGCTTGCGGACAGCCTTCTCCAACGCAATGGCGCATCCGTTCCGGGCGCGGCGTTTCTCGCCGCGTTCCTGCGCCGCCAGCACGTGGACGAGCTGCTGCGGCGGGAGATGCCCGATCCTTCCATGCTGGAGCGCTTCGTCACCGCTGGCCCACGCACGGAAATGCGAATCTATCCGCGCGGTGCGGTATGTCACTGGATTGCGGGAAACGTGCCCTTGCTGGGCGTGTTCTCGTGGGCGCTGAGCGCGCTGTTTGGCAACGTCAACCTCGTGCGTATCTCGTCGCGCAACGAGGATGTGCTGTCCCCGTTGGTAAAGCGTATTGCTGCCATCTCAGCCGCTGGCGAGGAGATGGCGCAGCGTACACGCGTGGTGAGCTTCGACCGCGAGGACACCCAACGACACGAAATCATGAGCCGCTTCGCGGACCTTCGAATTGCCTGGGGCGGTGAAGAGGCCGTTTCGGCAGTACGCGGCCTGCCGGCGCGCTGGGAGTGCGATGACCTGGTGTTCGGCCCGCGCCGCAGCTTCGCGGTTGTTGACCCTGCCGCGGTCGATGAGCGCGTGCTGGTGCGTTTGGCCAATGACATCGTCTACTTTGACCAGCTGGCCTGCAGTTCGCCCCAGGTGGTGTTCGTCCGGCGCACCTCCGGTGCCGAGACATCGGCGGATTTCGCCGGGCGCCTGGCGGTGGCCGTGGAAGCCGGAGCCGCCCGATTCCGGCGCCATTCGCTGGATTGGGGCGAGACCTACCTTATCGAGCTCGACCGGCAGCGCGCGATTCTGGAGGGCGGACAGGTGCATCGCGATGCCGCCACGCAGTGGACGGTCGCCGTGCTGGAAGCCCCGGCAGCACACATCAGCTGCGCCAATCGCTTCGTGCAGGTGGTGCCGTACTCGTCGCCGGAGGAAATCGCCGCTTTCATGCCAGCGAACGCCCAGACCGTTATCGTGGCCGCTCCCGAGGCGCATGCCCGCGAGGTGGCGGAGTCGCTCGGGCCCACCGGCGTATGCCGTTTTCCGAGGCCCGGTATG
Organism: uncultured Gammaproteobacteria bacterium; assembly: GCA_964351795.1. Lineage (GTDB taxonomy): Bacteria > Pseudomonadota > Gammaproteobacteria > JADZEE01 > JADZEE01 > CAYGQN01. Next base: position 3,160 of record CAYGQN010000019.1, on the reverse strand, counting down.
GGCAATAATTTTGAACTGCCATGGGACGGCATTGCGGTAACGCCGCGTCTCGGGCGATGGGTGACGCGGGCCACCTGAGCGATCCGCAGGAACCAACACACCAGGAACAAGTAATCGCCATGTCCGAACTGAACGCAGAACTGAAAAAACTCATCGCCGACACTTTCGAGTGCGACGTTGCCACCCTTACCGATGAACTCGGCCCGGGCGACGTGCCGGGCTGGGATTCGCTCGGCCATGTCACCCTGATGACGCGCATCCACGAACACTTTGGCAAGCACGTTCCGATGGAAGACGCCATCGAAGTCGAATCCATTGCCGATATCGAGGCCATCCTTGCCCGGCTGTAGGGAGCGCGACATGCAGGTTGCCGGTAGCAACATCCTGGTCACGGGCGGCGCCTCGGGGATCGGCGCGGCCTTCGTGCGCTCCCTCACCGACGATGGTGCAAGGGTCTGGGTGCTGGACTGCGACCTCGCCGCTGTTGATCGCGCCGGTCCGGTGCAATACCTGCAATGTGATGTGAGCGACGAGGCGGCCGTTGTGGAAGCCGTTGCACATGTCGACGAGGCCAGTGGTGGTATCGACGTGCTTGTCAACAACGCGGCGATTCTCCGCGACCAGGTGCTGGTTGGGAAACTGGGCAAGCGCATCAAGAAGCACGATACCGCCGACTGGCATGCCACGCTGCGCACCAACCTCGATGGCGTATTCTTCATGGGGCGTGAAGTCGCGGCCAGCATGATTGCACGCAAGCGCGGCGGCCTAATCGTCAATATCAGCTCCATCTCCCGCAAGGGCAATGCCGGGCAGAGTGCCTATGCGGCCACGAAGGCCGCCGTGGAGGCACTCACCGTGACCTGGTCGCAGGAGCTGGCGGTGTACGGGATTCGCAGTGTTGCCATCGCACCGGGTTTCGTCGAGACGAACATGACAAAGGCCATTCCTCCCATGTATCTCTCGCGCCTCCGGGAGATGTCACCGCTGAAGCGTTTCGGCACCCTGGAGGAATTCGGCCACGTGATCCGCTTCGTCATTGAAAACGACTACCTGCACGGCAAAACGCTGGAGCTCGATGGCGGTATCCGTTTTTGATGCGCTGCATCGAAAGGTATGATCCCCAGGCACGAAGCAGCCGTGGGGATGCCGCCATTCACCCATGAACGAAACCTTCAAAGGCCTGCAGCAATACAGCCCCGAGCTGGAGCCGGCCGTATTCGAATTCCAGCGCATTGCCTATCCCGAGCGCGACCCGGCACAGATTCCCGACCGTTGGCGGTGGATGTTCGTGGAGTCTGCGGAAGCGCTGGGGGTGAAACCCCGGGTCTGGACCTACTTTCGCAAGGGCGAAATGGTCGCGCACCAGGGCGCGATTCCAGTGGCCTGCAAGATTGGGTCGCGAACAATCGACACGGGCTGGTTCGTCGAAACGATGGTCCTCGAGAAGGCCCGCAGCGGGCCCATCGGCGCAACGCTGGTCGCCAAGGCGCTGGAGGACATGCCGTTCAACCTCTCGCTGGGCCAGTCACCGCTGATGCGCGAGCTGCAATTTCGCCTGGGTTGGAAAAAGATCGGGGCGCTGCAAACTTATGTATTCACTGTGGATGCCGCTCGGATCGCCCGCGCACGCAGCGGTATCGGCCGCACGTTGCTGGCCGCAGGGCTGCCGTTATGGGGGCTCGTCTGTCGCCTTCGCCGGCAGCGACATGCAGAGGAGGGCCTCAGCGTGCAGCAGGTGGAAAAATTTGGTGCTTCGCATGATGCGCTGTGGGAGCGGGTCGCTGTGGATTACACCTGCGCGGTGCGCAGGGACAGCGGTTACCTGAACTGGAAGTTCCTCCGGCAACCCGGGCAGCACTTCGACTGCTTCGAAGTGCGAGACGCCGACAGCGTTCGAGGGATCATCGCCTGTCGCGCCCGTGAACCCGGTGGTGATTATCCCTATCGACGCCTGGAGATAACGGAAGTACTGGTGGCGCCCACCGATCGGGCCGCCCTGTTCGCCCTGTTCGAGCAGGCCGTTGACCGCGCCCGCGAGCAGAAGATTCCAATGGTCTACCTTCATATCAGCCATCGGGTGCTGGAAACAGCCATCGCTGCTTTCGGGTTCATCCGCCGACCGGCGACGCGTTGGCTGCTGCTCGCCACCGCCACGCTGGACGCGGCCGATCGCGAGACGATCGAGCAGCCTGGGAACTGGCTTCTTACCGGTTCCGACTCCGACATCGACCGACCCTGAGCCAGCCAACATGAGCGCCGGGCACCGCGAATCCCCCGAAATGCTGTTCATCGTCGGTGCCGCCCGCAGCGGCACCACCTACGCGGTGGATGTGCTTGGCGACCTGTTCGACTACGGCATGGGGCCGGAGGGGCATTTCGTGCCCGCGTTTGCGCGTCGGCTGCGGCGGTACGGGGACCTGGCCGTCGAGGCGAACATGCGTCGTCTGCTGGCAGATGTGCGCGATGCCAGCACGCTGTCGATCATCCGCAACGAATGGGCGCCGGAAGAGCGCTTCGACGTGAGCGTGGACGAGCTGTACGAGGCCCTGCCGTCCCCTGATTACCCCGGCGTGGTGTACGCGGTGTTCCTGTGCATCGCCAGGCGGCTGGGTAAATCGCGCGTGGCCACCAAGAACCCCTCGTACACCGGCTGCCTGCCGCTGCTGGAGAGCCTGTTCCCGGGGCGCGCGAAATACATTAACTGCGTGCGCGACGGCCGGGATGTCGCCCTGTCGACCATGCGCATGAGCTGGGGCCAGAACACCGCCTATGCCTGCGCCCGGGCCTGGGGGCGCTACATCGACCTCGCCACCGAGTTCGAACAGCGCGTCGGCCCGGCCCGTTTCCTCAACCTGCGCTACGAGACCCTGGTGGCCGAGCCGGAAACGGAGCTGGCGCGCCTGGAGGCATTCCTGGGCGTGACCCTGGCCGAGGAGGTCCGGGAAGGCTTCCTGGCGCGGGCGCGCGCTAGCGATCTGGCGCGCAACTTCGGCAAGTGGCGCACGGCAATGCCGGCGCGGGAACTGGAACGCTACGAGGCCGTGGCCGGCGAGCAACTGCAGCGCTGGGGCTACGAGCGCCTGTACCCGGCGCCCCGGCTGAGCCTGGCGGAGCGGACCTGGTTCGAGGCGGAGGAACTGGGCCGGAAGCTGCGCGGGAG
>CAYGQN010000018.1:12101-23164 GCA_964351795.1 uncultured Gammaproteobacteria bacterium | reverse complement strand
ACGCGGCTTTATGTGCGTCAGGCGCTCGAGGCGGTGCGGGCCGGTGGCGTGCATGCGCTGGCGCATATCACCGGTGGCGGTCTCACCGAGAACCTGCCGCGCGTCCTGCCCGAGGGGCTGGGGGCGGAGATCGATCTTGGCGCGTGGGAACTGCCGGGGGTGTTTGCCTGGGCGGCGGAAACCGGCGGCATGGAAGAGGCCGTGCGCCTGGCGGCCGGGCTGGCCGGCCCCGGTGATGCGGTGCTCCTGTCGCCGGCCTGCGCAAGCTTCGACCAGTTCGACAACTATGCCCACCGCGGTGACTGTTTCGCCGCCGCCGTGCGGGAGCTGAGCCAGTGAGCGCCGCCCGCCAGGCCCAGGCCGTGGCCGCCGGTGCCGCCCAGCGGCCCGCCGCTGTCCGGCCGCGCTTCGATCCGTGGCTGGGTATGGCGGTGCTGTTCCTGATCACCTGCGGCCTGGTGATGGTGTGCTCGGCGTCGGTCAGCGTAGCCGACAGTCGCTTCGGCAATCCCCTGCATTATTTCCAGCGCCAGCTGGTGGCCACCAGCCTTGCCATGTCCATGGGCCTGACGGTGATGTACCTGCCGCTGGAGTCCTGGCGGCGGGCCAGCCCCATGTTCCTGGTGCTGGGGCTGTTCCTGCTGGCCCTGGTGCTGGTGCCCGGCCTCGGCCGCGAGGTCAACGGCAGCATGCGCTGGCTGCAGCTGGGGCCGGTGGGCCTGCAGCCGTCCGAGCCGGCCAAGCTGTGTTTCATCATCTACCTTGCCGCCTACCTGGTCCGCCACGACGAACAGGTGCGCACGGCCTTCGCCGGTTTCATCAAGCCGATCGGCTTCATCACGCTGTTCGCGCTGCTGCTGCTGCTGGAGCCGGATTTCGGCGCCACCGTGGTGCTGTTCGCCACGGTGCTGGGAATGCTGTTCCTCGGCGGTGTGCCGCTGACGCGCATCGGTGCGTGGGGGCTGGTGGCCGTGGGTTCGCTCGGTACCATCGCGGTGCTGGCGCCGTACCGGATGCAGCGCCTGATGACCTTCATGGATCCCTGGGCCGACCCTTACGACAGTGGCTTCCAGCTCACCCAGGCCCTGATCGCTTTTGGCCGTGGCGAGTGGTTCGGCGTCGGGCTGGGGGCGAGCGTGCAGAAACTGCTGTACCTGCCCGAGGTGCACACCGATTTCATCATGGCCGTGATTGCCGAGGAGTTCGGCCTGGTCGGCACGGTGCTGATCATCTGCGTGTACACCTTCCTGGTGTGGCGGATGTTCGCCATCGGTCTGCGCTGCATCCGCGCCGGCCTGCCGTTTGCCGCCAACCTGAGTTTCGGCGTCGCGATGCTGCTTGGCACCCAGGCCTTCTTCAACATCGGCGTGAACATGGGCGTGTTGCCGACCAAGGGCCTGACCCTGCCATTCATCAGTTACGGCGCCAATTCCCTCATCGCCTGCTGCATTGCCGCGGGCCTGGTGATCCGTGCCGGCTACGAGGCCGACCTCGCGCAGCGGGCGCCCCGGCGCAGGGTGAGCGCATGAGCATGACGATCGCCATCGCTGCCGGCGGCACCGGCGGGCACGTCTTCCCCGCGCTCGCCGTGGCCGAGGCGCTGCGCGAGCGCGGTTGCGAGCTGCTGTGGATTGGCACCCAGCACGGCCTGGAGAACCAGGTGGTGCCACCGCGCGGGATCCCGCTGCAGCCGCTGGCGATGCGCGCCGTGCGCGGCGGTGGCATCGCCCGCAAGCTGGTGGCACCGGTGCGGATCCTGGCCGGCCTGGCGGCCGCGACGCGGCTGTTGCTGCGGGCGCGGCCGGCACTGGTACTTGGGATGGGTGGCTACGCCGCGGCCCCTACCGGTATCGCTGCCTGGATGCTGCGCATTCCGCTGGTGATCCACGAGCAGAACGCGCGTGCCGGGCTGACCAACCGTCTGCTCGCGCGTTTCGCCACGCGCATCCTGCAGGCCTTCCCCGGTGCATTCGGGCCCTCGGCCAGCGTGCAGACCACCGGCAACCCGGTCCGTGCCGACATCGCCGCGCTGCCGGCCCCGGCACAACGCGAGAGTTTCAGCGCCAGGCCGCTGCGCCTGCTGGTGCTCGGCGGCAGCCAGGGCGCACAGGTGCTGAACGAGACGCTGCCGCAGGTGCTGGGGACGCTGGCGGGCAGCCCCATCGAAGTGCGCCACCAGTGCGGCCGGGCGCACCTGGAGACTGCCCGTCAGGCCTACCAGCGCGCCGGTGTGCCGGCACAGGTGGAAGCCTTCATCGACGATATGGCCGGCGCCTATGCCTGGGCGCAGATTGTCGTGTGTCGAGCCGGTGCGCTGACGGTGAGCGAGTTGTGCGCGGCCGGCGTCGGCGCCGTGCTGGTGCCGCTGCCTCATGCCGCCGATGATCATCAAAGCGCCAATGCCGCGCACATGCGCGACGCCGGTGCCGGCATCATCGTGCCCGAGTCCCCGGCATTTGCCGATGCGCTGCGGACGCAGCTGGGAGCCCTGCTGGCCGAGCCGGAACGCCTGCTGGCCATGGCCGGCCAGGCGCGGACCCTGGCGCGCGCCGATGCCTGCAACACGGTCGTGGAACACTGCCTGGAGGTGGCCCGTGGCTGACGTGGTCGCCAACCCCTTCCAGCGTGTCGAGCGCGTGCACTTTGTCGGCATCGCCGGTGCGGGCATGAGCGGTATCGCCGAGGTGATGCACAATCTCGGTTACCGCGTGAGCGGCTCGGACCTCAGCGAATCAGCGGTGGTCTCGCACCTGCGGGAACTCGGCATCGCGGTGCTCATGGGCCACGCGGCGGAGAATATCGCCGCCGCCGACGTGGTTGTTGTGTCCACCGCGGTGAGCCGCGACAACCCGGAGGTCATGGCCGCGCGCGAGGCGCGTGTCCCGGTCATCCCGCGAGCGGAGATGCTGGCCGAGATCATGCGCTTTCGCTACGGCATCGCGGTGGCCGGCACCCACGGCAAGACCACCACCACCTCCCTGGTGGCCAGCCTGCTCGCAGAGGGGGGCCTGGACCCCACCTACGTCATCGGCGGCCGCCTGAACAGCACCGGTTCCAATGCCCGGCTGGGCGAGGGGCGGTATTTCGTGGCCGAGGCCGATGAGAGCGATGCCTCTTTCCTCGGCCTGAACCCCATCTTCGCCATCGTGACCAATGTCGATGCCGATCACCTGGAGACCTACGGTGGCGATGTCAGCCGGCTCGAGAGCGCCTTCGTGGATTTCCTGCAGCGGCTGCCCTTCTACGGCCTGGCCATCCTGTGTATCGATGACCCGGGCGTACGGCGGCTGCTGCCGCGGCTGAGCAAGCCCTACCTGACCTACGGCACCACCGAGGATGCCGACCTCCGGGCCCGCAACATCCGCCACGAAGGCCCGGTGACACGCTTCGAGGTGTCCGCGCCGGGCGCCGACCAATGGCTGCCCATGAGCATCAACCTGCCCGGGCGCCACAACGTGCTCAACGCATTGGCGGCCATCGCCATGGCCCGCGAGCTGCACGTGGACGACATGGCCAGCGCCCGCGGGCTGGCCGCTTTCCAGGGCATCGGCCGGCGCCTGCAGATCACCGCGCCGGTGCGCCTGGGCGAACACGAGATGACGCTCGTGGACGATTACGCTCATCACCCCACGGAACTGGCGGCCACCATGGGCGCCCTGCGTGCCGCCTGGCCCGACCGGCGGCTGGTGCTGGTGTTCCAGCCGCACCGGTATACGCGTACCCGGGATGTGTTCGAGGATTACGTCAGCGTGCTCTGCGAAGCGGATCGCCTGCTGCTGCTGGAGGTCTACCCCGCCGGGGAGGCACCGATTGCCGGCGCCGACGGGCCGAGCCTGTGCCGTGCCATCCGCCTGCGGGGCCAGGTGGACCCGGTGTTCGCGCATGACATCGCCGAGGCCATCCAGGTGTTGCCGGAACTGGTTGCCGACGGCGATGTCGTCCTGGTCACCGGCGCGGGCAGTATTGCGCAGTTCGTGCCGAGGCTGCTTGCCGGAACGCCGGCAGCGCCCGGAGTCGGCGAGGGATGATGGCCATGACTGAAAAACCGATGCTCCGTGGTCAACTGCGTCACGATGAGCCCATGACCCGCCACTGCTCCTGGCGGACCGGTGGCCCTGTGGCGCGGTTCTTCCAGCCGGCTGACCTGGCGGAATTGCAGCAGTTCCTGGCGCAATGTCCGCCGGCCGAGCCACTGCTCTGGGTTGGCCTGGGCTCGAACCTGCTGGTTCGAGACGGCGGCTTCGCCGGCACGGTGATCTGCATCGCCGGCATCCTCGATGCCTGTCGCTACCTCGACGAATCGACAATGCGTGCCGAGGCTGGCCTTGCCTGCGCGCGCATCGCAAGGCTGAACGCAGACAACGGCTACACCGGCACCGAGTTCCTGGCCGGGATCCCGGGCACGCTCGGCGGCGCACTGGCGATGAATGCCGGCGCTTTCGGTGGCGAGACCTGGGACCTGGTCACCGGCATCGAGACCATCGATCGCCGCGGCGAGTTGCACACCCGCAGCCCGAGCTGTTTCACCGTGGCTTACCGCAGCGTCAGCGGTCCGGCCGACGAGTGGTTCATCGCCGCCCGCCTGCGCCTCATCGCTGATCCGGAGCGTGGGGGGCGCGCACGCATTCGTTCCCTGCTCGCGCGTCGCCAGGCAAGCCAGCCCATCGGCGAGCCCAGCTGTGGCTCGGTGTTCCGCAACCCGCCCGAGGATCATGCCGCCCGGCTGATCGAGGCCGCCGGCCTGAAAGGCCAGCGCCTTGGCGGCGCCCAGGTGTCCTTGCGGCACGCCAACTTCATCATCAATACCGGCGATGCGACGGCGGCGGATATTGAAAATCTCATTGACCTGGTTCGCGAGCGGGTCCGCCACCACAGTGGTATCGAGTTGATCCCCGAATGCCGGATCGTGGGCACGCACGGGAAGCCGCAGCCATGACATCGACAATCGACATGGCAGGACTGGGCCGCGTTGCCGTGCTCATGGGCGGGCCCGGCGCCGAGCGCGATGTGTCGCTGGTCACCGGTAATGCCGTGGCCGATTCGCTGGCGCGCAGCGGCGTCGATGTTACCCGCATCGATTGGCAGGATGACCTGGTCGGCCCGCTGCTGGCCGGCGCCTTCGACCGGGTGTTCATCGCCTTGCATGGTCGCGGCGGTGAGGACGGCCAGGTCCAGGGCCTGCTGGAAACCCTGGGTATCGACTATACCGGCAGTGGTGTGCTCGGCTCGGCGCTGGCCATGGACAAGGTGCGCAGCAAGCGTATCTGGCAGTCCTGCGGCCTGCCCACGGCAAACTTTGTTCCGCTGGCGCGTGGCTTCGATCCCGAGGCCGTGGTGCAGGCCCTGGGCCTGCCGATCATGGTCAAGCCGGCCCGGGAGGGGTCCAGCTTCGGCGCCAGCGTTGTGCGCCAGGGCACCGACCTCGTCGAGGCCTTCGAGAATGCGGCGCGCTATGACGCCGAGGTGATGGCAGAGCAGTTCATCGACGGCGACGAGTTCACCTGCAGCATCCTCACCGGCGAGGCCCTGCCGCTTATCCGGCTGCAGACCAGGCGCGTGTTCTACGACTACACCGCCAAGTACGTCGATGACGACACCCGTTACCTGTGTCCCTGCGGGCTGCCGGCCGGGCGCGAGCGCGAACTGCAGGCCATGGCGCTGGCGGCGTTCGATGCCCTTGGCGCCAGCGGCTGGGGCCGCGTGGACTTCATGCTGACCGCCGCCGGTGAGCCGCGCCTGCTGGAGGCCAACACGGTCCCTGGCATGACCAGCCATTCGCTGGTGCCGATGGCCGCCGCCGCGGTGGGTATCGATTTCGACAAACTGTGCCTGCGTATTCTCGCTGCAGCACGACGGCACGGACCGGTGCCGGTGGAGGCGCGTACATGAGCATGGCCAGGCCGCGACGCAATCGGCGCGTTGAGCCGCAACCGGTGGCCGCCGACGGGCGCCTGCGCGTGCTGCGGCGGGTGGCGGCCGCAGCGCTGGCGCTGGCCCTGGTCGGCGCGCTTACCGCTTGCATCGCGACACTGTTCCGGCCCGACACCATGCCCATCCGCGAAGTGCGTGTGGAGGGGGAGTTTCGCGAGTTGTCGCCCGCGCGCCTGGAAGCGATCGTGGAGGCCAGCATCGACGGTGGCTTCTTCTCGGTCGATGTCGGCCGCGTGCACGCGGCCCTGCTGCTCGAACCCTGGGTCCAGGCGGCCAGCGTGCAGCGCGTGTGGCCTGGCGCCCTGCTGGTGAGCGTCCAGGAGCGCCGGGCCGTGGCGCACTGGCGCGGAACGGCGCTGCTGACCGCTGGCGGCGATGTGTTCACACCGGCGCCGGAGACCGTGCCCGCCAGGCTGCCGGCGCTGAGCGGTCCCGAAGGCACGCAGCGGCTGGTGCTGGATCGCTTTCGCGAACTCGGCGAGCTGCTGGCCCCGGCCGGCTTCAGCGTCACCGAGTTGCTGCTCAGCGAGCGCGGTGCCTGGCGTTTCCGCCTCGCGGCAGGGCCCGAAGTGGTGGTGGGCCGGGACGAGTTCCATGCCCGGGTGCACCGCCTGATCGCCAGCCTCGACCAGCTGCTGGCGCAGCCGGTCTCGCGTATCGACACCATCGATCTGCGCTACACCAACGGCCTGGCCGTCGCCCTGAAGACAAACCCGGTGCCGGAGGAGGAGGCCTGAAGGCCGCGCCCTGTGATAATGCGAAAGTCGGAAAAAAGTCTCGTCGTTGGCCTGGATATCGGTACGTCCAAGGTCGTCGCCATCGTCGGTGAAGTCTCGCCGGAAGGTGAAATTGAAATCATCGGCATCGGCTCGCATCCCTCGCGTGGTCTGAAAAAGGGCGTGGTGGTCAACATCGAGTCCACCGTCCAGTCGATCCAGCGGGCCGTGGAGGAGGCCGAGCTCATGGCCGGCTGCGAGATCCACTCTGTGTTCGCCGGGATCGCGGGCAGCCATATCCGCAGCCTGAACTCGCACGGCATCGTCGCCATCCGCGATTCGGAAGTCACGGCAATGGACGTCGATCGGGTCATCGACGCGGCCCGCGCCGTGGCCATTCCCGCTGACCAGAAGATCCTGCACATCCTTCCCCAGGAGTTCGTGATCGACAACCAGGAAGGCATCCGCGAACCCATCGGCATGTCCGGGGTGCGCCTGGAGGCAAAGGTGCACATGGTGACCGGGGCTGTGAGTGCTGCCCAGAACATCACCAAGTGCGTGCGCCGTTGTGGCCTGGAAGTCGACGACGTGATTCTCCAGCAGCTGGCCTCCTCGTACTCGGTGCTCGGCGAGGACGAGAAGGAGCTCGGGGTATGCCTGGCCGACATCGGTGGTGGCACAACCGACATCGCGGTGTTCCTGAACGGGGCCATCCAGCACACGGCGGTGATTCCCATCGCCGGCGACCAGGTCACCAACGATATCGCGGTGGCCCTGCGCACCCCGACGCACCATGCCGAGGACATCAAGATCAAGTACGGCTGCGCCCTGATGCAGCTTGCCGACGCCGAAGAGACCATAGAGGTGCCGAGCGTTGGCGACAGACCGCCGCGCCGCCTCTACCGCCAGCGCCTCGCCGAGGTCATCGAGCCACGCTACGACGAGCTGTTCTCGCTGATCGACGCCGAACTCAAGCGCAGCGGCTTTCGCGAACTCATCGCAGCCGGGGTGGTACTGACCGGCGGCGGCTCGAAAATGGAAGGCGCCGTGGACCTCGCCGAGGCGGTGTTTCACATGCCGGTTCGCTCGGGCGTGCCGCAGGCCGTGACCGGCCTGTCCGACGTCGTGCGCAACCCGGTCTACGCCACGGGTGTCGGCCTGTTGCTGTTCGGGCACAAGGCGAACCAGGACGGCAACAACAGGACGGCGAAACTCGATACAGGACTACGTTCCGTCTGGGACCGGATGAAAAGCTGGTTCCACGGAAATTTCTGACAAAAGCAACAGCACGAACGCGGTGACAACAGGAGGGTAGGCAATGTTTGAACTCATGGATTCGTACAGCCAGAGTGCAGTGATAAAGGTGATTGGCGTGGGCGGCGGCGGCGGTAATGCCGTGCAGCACATGCTGGCATCGAAAATCGAAGGCGTGGAATTCATCTGCGCCAACACCGATGCACAGGCCCTGAAGAGCTCGGCGGCGAAGACCACGCTGCAGCTGGGTTGTGACATCACCAAGGGACTGGGTGCCGGGGCCAACCCCGAGATCGCCCGCCAGGCGGCGCTGGAGGACCGTGACCGCATCAGCGATGTGCTGCAGGGCTCGGACATGATCTTCATTACCGCCGGAATGGGCGGCGGTACCGGTACCGGTGCGGCGCCCATCATCGCGCAGATCGCCAAGGAGCTGGAGATCCTGACGGTGGCCGTGGTGACACGACCGTTCAACTTCGAAGGCCGTAAACGTGGCGACGTGGCCCGCCAGGGCATCGAGGAGCTGAGCCAGTACGTGGATTCGCTCATCACCATTCCCAACGAGAAGCTGCTGAGCGTGCTCGGTCGCGACATGTCCCTGCTCGACGCGTTCAAGGCAGCCAACAATGTCCTGTACGGTGCCGTCCAGGGGATTGCCGAGCTCATCACCTGCCCCGGCCTCATCAACGTCGATTTCGCCGATGTCCGCACGGTGATGTCGGAGATGGGCATGGCGATGATGGGCTCGGGTGCCGGCAAGGGCCCGGAGCGGGCACGCGATGCCGCCGAGGCCGCCATCTCGTCGCCGCTGCTGGAGGACGTCAACCTTGCCGGGGCCAAGGGCATCCTGGTGAACATCACCTCCGGCATGGACCTGACGATGGGTGAGTTCGAGACGGTGGGTAACGTGGTGAAGGAACTGGCTTCGGACAACGCCACTGTTGTCGTTGGAACGGTGATCGACTCCAAGCTCGAGGACGAACTGCGCGTGACCGTGGTGGCCACCGGCCTGAGCGGCAGCGGCAGCAAGGAGCAACCCCAGGGCGATGCCACGGTGCGCCTGGTCAACCGGCCGGAGCCGGAACCGCGCGAGGCGCAGGTCGACTACAAGGACCTCGAGCGTCCGACCGTCATCCGTAACCGCAGCGTCGTCAATGGCGATGACGTGAACCTGGAAAGCGACCCGGATTACCTCGACATCCCGGCATTCCTGCGGCGCCAGGCGGATTGACGCACTGCAGCATCACGGACCAGAGTCATTGGTGCATTGCACATTTGTTTGCCGCCCCGTTGAACAGGTGAAGGGAAAATACTGTTTTGGCTGAAAAATCTGCTATGTTATTATTCAAAGTGCTCAATCGGGGGGCATGGGGAAAGCAATGATCAAGCAGCGCACGCTGAAAAACGTGATCCGGGCCACCGGTGTCGGCCTGCACAGCGGTCGCAAGGTATTCCTTACCCTGCGGCCTGCCGCGACGGATACCGGCATCGTGTTCAGGCGGACCGACCTCGATCCGCCGGTGGAGATTCCTGCCCTGGCGGAAAATGTCGGGGATACCCGGCTGTCGACCAGCCTGGCGCGCGGATCCGTGCGGATCGCGACCGTCGAGCACCTGCTGTCGGCCTTTGCCGGCCTGGGAATCGACAACGCCTACGTGGACCTGAGTGCGCCCGAGGTACCGATCATGGATGGCAGCGCCGGGCCGTTCGTCTTCCTGATCCAGTCCGCCGGGGTGGAAGAGCAGAATGCGCCGAAACGCTTCGTGCGCATCCGCAAGGCGGTCGTGGTCAGGGACGAGGAAAAATGCGCCAGGTTCGAGCCTTTCGAGGGCTTCAAGGTGTCCTTCGGCATTGACTTCGACCACCCCTTCTTCGAGAAGGCGGGCAAGTTTTCCGAGGTTGATTTCTCAACCACCAGTTTCGTGAAGGAAGTCAGTCGCGCCAGGACCTTCGGATTCATGCGTGATGTTGAACGCCTGCGCGAGAAGAACCTCGTGCTGGGCGGCAGCCTTGACAACGCCGTCGTCGTGGACGATTACCGGGTGCTCAACGAAGATGGCCTGCGCTACGAGGACGAGTTCGTAAAGCACAAGATCCTCGATGCCATCGGTGATCTGTACCTGCTGGGTCACAGTCTCATTGGCGCCTTTCACGGCGAGAAGTCCGGGCATGAGCTGAACAACCGCCTGCTCAAGGCATTGCTGGCCGACCAGAGCGCCTACGAGGTCGTGACCTTCAGCAATGCCGGCCAGGCGCCGATTTCCTACATGAAGCCGGTGGTCAGCCACTGACCCGGGGCGGGTGTCAGCCGGAGCGGTGGCGGGCGGCAAGACGGCGATAGATTGATTGCAATGCCGGATCGGCGGTAGAGTCGGCGGCAGAGGCGAGAAACGCAGCACTACGGGCGCTCAGGCGCGCCGGGGCGAGTTGGGGAACCCGCTCCTGGAAGGGCTGGCTGGTTCGAACAACCACGCGCTTCAAGCCTTTTTGTTTCAACAGCTTACGAAGGCCGGGTTCCAGCTGGAAGCGGAACCGGGTAGCCCAGGCGGGGGAATCGGCAAGCACAACCAGCTTGCCGTCGACAGCCCAGGCACCCGTGATGTGCCCGGCCATGTCTGCCGGCAGCTCGCGCCTGACCGCGGCGCTGGTTGCCCGGTAGTCCGCCAGGCGCTCAAGGACGGCAGCAGTCGCGGAGTTGCGGCGGCTGGCAATCCTGGCAAAGGGCATGGGTTCAGTGTTGGTGGCCACGTTGATTCACAATAAAAAGAACAACCACACAATCAAAAAGAGCAGCATGAGCTCGTAACGGGGACGCCGCCACATGGAACTCATTCTGGTCAGCTCCAGCAGGGGCAATATCGGGCGCTTGCCGCTCAATCGCCCCGCGATACTGCTGGCAGCCTGCCTTGTCACCGTCATTCTGGCACTCACGGTCCGCGCAATCTACGACCGCGCCATCGACCTTGCCGCCGACCGGCTCCTCAACGATACCAATTCCTCAACCCGCCTGTTCCAGCGCGAAGTGATCGCCCAGCAGGTCGAGGTCGAGCGCCTGGAGTCGGCGGTCACCGGCAACCTGGATGCCCTGGCGCTGAGGCTCGTCAGCCGTTCACGGAGCGCATCCAGGCGGGTGACGTGGGCCTGCAGGCGCCCGAGCCGCAG
>CAYGQN010000018.1:0-12091 GCA_964351795.1 uncultured Gammaproteobacteria bacterium | reverse complement strand
CCCGGCATCCTGGAGGCCCTGGCGCTGCGGCTCGGGCGCCTGCAGGCCCACGTCACCGGCCTGGATGCGCTCGGTGAACGGCTGACGAGCCTCAGCGGCCTGTCATCAACAGAATTCGATTTCGGGTCCGACCCGGCCATCGGCGGTCCGGTCACCAAGGAGCCGGCCAGTTCCCAGAGCGCCGTCGAAATCGCCGAGGACATCGAACGCATCAGCGCCGCCATCCGCGATCAGCAGGACAAGCTCGCCGGCCTGGAGGCGCTGCTGATGAGCGCCCGACTGCAGGATTCCGTGCGGCCGGCCGGCCGTCCGGTGGTCGAGGGCTGGATGTCTTCGGGCTTCGGGCGCCGCTCCGATCCGGTCACCGGCAAGCGGGAGTTCCACCGCGGGATCGATTTCGCCGGGCGCATGGGCAGCGACGTCATCGCCGTCGCGGCCGGTGTGGTCACCTACGCCGGACGCAACTCCGGCCACGGCAACATGATTGAACTCAGCCACGGTAACGGCCTGGTCACGCGCTATTCGCACAATAAGGAAAACCTGGTGAAGGTCGGCGACAAAGTGCAGAAGAACCAGCGCATCGCCCGGATGGGGTCCACCGGCCGTTCCACCGGCCCGCATGTGCATTTCGAGGTAATACGTGACGGTAAGTTCGTCAATCCGATAGAATACATACGCGCAGCGGCCGACTAGGCCCCGCGCGCCCCGTTTCCCTGCTCCAGACTTTACATGTCCTCTGAATCCCCTGGCCTGTTCGGGCGCCTCGCCCGCAGCATCTTCGGCAGCCGCAACGACCGCCTGGTCCGGCGGATGCGCGGCAGCGTCGAGAAGATCAACGCCCTCGAGGAAGGCCTGACCGGGCTGGACGATGCCGCCCTGCGGGCGAAAACCGATGAGTTCCGCGAGCGCCTGGACAAGGGCGAGACCCTCGACGACCTGCTGATCGAAGCCTTCGCCGTGGTCCGCGAGGCCGGCAAGCGCTTCCTTGGCATGCGTCACTTCGACGTCCAGCTGATCGGCGGCATGGTGCTGCACCAGGGCCGCATCGCCGAGATGCGCACCGGTGAGGGCAAGACCCTGGTCGCCACCCTGGCCGCCTACCTGAACGCCCTGCCGGGGCGGGGCGTGCACGTGGTTACCGTGAACGATTACCTGGCGCGCCGCGATGCCGCCTGGATGGGCCGCCTGTACGAGGGCCTCGGTCTGTCCGTCGGCGTCATCGTGCCGGGCATGTCGGCGGGGACACAGGAGCGCCGCGAGGCCTACGCGGCCGATATCACCTACGGCACCAACAACGAGTTCGGTTTCGACTATCTGCGGGACAACATGGCCTTCGCCCCCGGCGACCGTGTGCAGCGCACGCCGAATTTCGCCGTGGTCGACGAGGTGGACTCCATTCTCATCGACGAGGCCCGCACCCCGCTCATCATCTCAGGCCCCACCGATGATCGCAGTGATCTGTACGTTGCAGTCAACAAGCTTATCCCCAGGCTGTCCCGCCAGGAAGCCGAAGAAGGTGATGGCGACTACTACGTCGACGAGAAGGCCCGGCAGGTCTACCTGACCGAGCAGGGCCACGAACACATTGAAAGGCTGCTGAGCGAGCACAGCATGATCGAGCCCGACGAGAGCCTCTACGCGCCGTCGAACATCGTGCTCATGCATCACGTCAATGCCGCATTGCGCGCCCACAGCCTGTTCCAGAAGGACGTGGATTACGTCGTCAACAACGGCGAAATCGTCATTGTCGATGAGTTCACCGGCCGCACCATGCCCGGCCGGCGGTGGTCCGAGGGCCTGCACCAGGCCGTCGAAGCCAAGGAAGGCGTCACCATCCAGAACGAGAACCAGACGCTTGCGTCCATCACCTTCCAGAACTATTTCCGGCTCTACGACAAGCTCTCGGGCATGACCGGCACGGCCGACACCGAGGCGTTCGAATTCCAGCAGATCTATGGCCTGGAAGTGGTGGTCATCCCCACGCACCGGCCCATGGTGCGTGCCGATCACGCCGACATGGTGTACATGACGCGGAAGGAGAAGTTCACCGCCATCACCGAGGACATCAAGGACTGCGTGAGCCGCGGCCAGCCATCACTGGTCGGGACCACGTCGATCGAAACCTCGGAACTGCTGTCCAAGCTGCTGCACCAGGAAGGTATCGAGCACCAGGTGCTCAATGCCAAGTTCCACGAGAAGGAAGCGCACATCATTTCCCAGGCCGGTCGCCCCGGGACGGTGACGGTCGCCACCAACATGGCCGGGCGCGGCACCGATATCGTCCTCGGCGGGAATCTTGACGCCGAACTCGCCGAACTCGGCGACGATGCCGACGAGCAGGCCCGCGAGGCCGTGCGGGCGGCCTGGCAGGAGCGTCACGACGCGGTTATCGCCGCCGGCGGCCTGCATATCATCGGCACCGAGCGCCACGAATCCCGCCGCATCGACAACCAGCTGCGCGGTCGTGCGGGCCGCCAGGGTGACCCGGGCTCCAGCCGCTTCTACCTGTCGCTGGAAGACCCGCTGATGCGCATTTTCGCCTCCGAGCGCGTTGCCGGCCTCATGCAGAAGCTGGGCATGGAGGAGGGCGAGTACATCGAGCATCGCATGGTGACCAACGCCATCGAGCGGGCCCAGCGCAAGGTCGAGGGCCGCAATTTCGACATCCGCAAGCAGTTGCTCGAATTCGATGACGTCGCCAACGACCAGCGTCGAGTGGTCTACCAGCAGCGTAACGAGCTGATGGATGCCGAGGACGTGGCCGAGAACATCGAGGGGATCCGGCACGACGTCGTCAACGAAATCATCGACGAGTACATTCCGCCGGGCAGCCTGGAGGAGCAGTGGGATGTCCAGGGCCTTGCCGACGCCATCGAACGCGAGTTCGGCCAGGCGATGGATATCCCTGCCTGGCTGGAGCAGGACGACAGCCTGCACGAGGAGACACTGCGCGAGCGCATCCTCGAACACATCGCCAGGGCTTACGAGGCAAAAGAGCAGGTTGCCGGCCCGGAGGTCATGCGCCATTTCGAGAAGGCCGTGATGTTGCAGGTGCTTGATGCGCACTGGAAGGAGCATCTGGCCGCCATGGACCATCTGCGCCAGGGCATCCACCTGCGTGGTTATGCGCAGAAGAACCCGAAGCAGGAATACAAGCGCGAAGCCTTCGAGATGTTCCAGGAGTTCCTGAAAGGCATCGGGCGCGAGGTGATCACCATCGTTTCCCGCGTCCAGGTGCGCGAGGAGCAGGATGTCGAGGCGGTGGAACGCCAGCGCATGCGCCAGTCGGCAGTGAACTACCAGCACGCGACACCTGAGGCCCCGACTGCCGCCGAGATGCCCGCGGATGCGCCGGCTGCTGCCATGGCTGCGCCCGCCACTGCCCAGGCCGAGAACTCGCCTTTCGTGCGCCGCCAGCGCAAGGTCGGCCGCAACGAACCCTGCCCCTGCGGTTCGGGAAAGAAGTACAAGCAGTGTCACGGCAAGCTGCAGTAGTCCTGCCCGCCCGGGCAGGATTCCGGGCAACCCCATGAACCATGCCATTGCCGGCATCCGGATAGCCTGCACCGGCGCGGGCATCCGCTACCGCGGGCGCGACGACCTCGTGGTCATGGAACTTGCCACCGGCTCGGTAGCGGCGGCGACCTTCACGCAGAATGCCTTTGCCGCCGCGCCCGTCCTGCTGGCGCGCAAGCACCTGGCAATCGCAAGCCCGCGGCTGCTGCTCATCAATGCCGGTAACGCCAATGCGGGCACCGGTGCGCCCGGGCATGATGCGGCGCTGGCCACCTGTGAACTGGCCGCCTCGGAATTCGCTTGTGAGCCCGTCGAGGTGTTGCCTTTCTCCACCGGGGTGATCGGCGAGCCGCTGCCCGTGACACGCTTTGCCACCGCGCTGCCGGGGCTGGCCGCCGTCGCCGAGCCCGGGCCCGAAGGCTGGTCGCGGGCGGCCCGAGCTATCATGACCACCGATACGGTTCCGAAGCTCGCCAGCCGTGAACTGTCCCTGGACGGCAGGGCGGTGCGAATCACCGGGATCGCCAAGGGCGCCGGCATGATTTGCCCGGACATGGCCACCATGCTTGCTTTCATCGCCACGGACGCCGCACTGACCCCCGCCATGGCACAGGTGATCCTGGCCGACTGCGTGGAACAGTCATTCAACTGCATCAGTATCGATGGCGATACCTCCACCAACGATGCCTGCGTCCTGGCGGCAACCGGCCAGGCCGGCAACAAGCCTCTGGATCTGCAGGCCGGGGATGCCGGGGCGTTGGCATTCCGCCAGGCGCTGGAGGCCGTGTGCATCGAACTTGCCCAGGCCATCGTGCGCGACGGCGAAGGGGCCACCAAGTTCGTGGAGATCCGGGTTGCCGGCGCGCATGATGTCGCCGAAGCCAGACGGGTGGCCAGCACGGTAGCCAACTCGCCGTTGGTAAAGACCGCGCTGTACGCGTCGGATCCCAACTGGGGCCGCATCCTCGCGGCCGTGGGGCGCGCCGGTGTGGATGCGCTGGACATCAACGGTGTGCGGCTGAGCATCGGGGGCCAGGAAGTGGCCGTCAAGGGCGCGCGATCCGGCAGCTACAACGAGGCCGAGGTTGCCCGGCGCATGCGCTCGGACAGCTTCGACATTGTCATCGACCTCGGCCGCGGCATGCATGCCGCGCGGATGTGGACCTGCGATTTCTCCGAGGACTACGTTCGCATCAACGCCGACTATCGCACCTGACGCCTCCGAAACCACGCCGGGATGCAACGCCTGCATGTCATGGTCGGCCTCATCCTGGATCGTGACGGGCGGGTGCTGGTTGCCCGCCGCCCGGACCATGTGCACCAGGGCGGGCTGTGGGAATTCCCCGGTGGCAAGCTGGAGTCCGGCGAGGCACCGCTGGCCGGCCTGCGCCGGGAGTTGTTCGAAGAACTGGCGGTGGAGGTCATCGCTGCCCGGCCCTGGCGCAGCATCAGCCACGATTACCCCGACAAGGCTGTGCTGCTGGACATCTGGGAAGTGACGCACTGGCAGGGCACCCCCCGCGGTGCCGAGCAGCAACCGGTGCGCTGGATGCGGGTGACAGAGCTCGAGCCCGCGCTGTTTCCCGCCGCCAATGCCGGGATCGTGCTGGGTCTCAGGCAGGGGCTGCGCCGAGGCTCGTAGCCCGGCGTCCGGCGCGGCTTGGCCGGTTGCGCATCTGCGCGGGTTCCCGT
The DNA here is from genome assembly GCA_964351795.1 of uncultured Gammaproteobacteria bacterium. Lineage (GTDB taxonomy): Bacteria > Pseudomonadota > Gammaproteobacteria > JADZEE01 > JADZEE01 > CAYGQN01. The sequence goes on along the minus strand of CAYGQN010000018.1, from coordinate 6,883 downwards.
TTTTCCTGCAACCCGGCGCCCGGATCCGAGCCGGCGCCCACCGGCTCGACCCGCTTGGCGCGCTGCAGTGTTCCGCCAACTTACCCCGCTAGTGCCGCACCGGCGGCTCGCCGTCTTCTCCTTCATCGGGATCGAGAGCGGGCTCCCCGGCAATGCGATGTTCCTCGCTGGCCCAGGCTCCGAGATCAATCAGGCGGCATCGCCGGCTGCAGAACGGCCGCCAGCGGTTGCTGTCGTCGAAATTGCTTTCCTGCTGGCAGGTCGGGCAACGAACCTTCATCGTAACGCAGTACACCTGTTGTGGGTCGGGCCGGGCCCGGGGCACAGGGCCCTAGAATATGCAGCGCTCGAGCACGAAGCTGATGGTCTCCTGGGTCTGCGCCGGGCGCTGCTCGGTGGAGGCCTGCTCGAGAAAGCGGATGGTGAAGCGATGCTTGCCGGCACTGATCTCCGGGAAGCACTGGCTGTTCGGCGGCAGCCCGATACGGATGAGCTGGCAGCTTACCGAGGTATCCAGCGTCTGCTGGAAAAAACCCTTGTCGGCGCTCTCCGGGCTTGGCGAGGCGCTTTCGCGGAGGATGGCCAGCGCCAGGCGAACCCCGTCCCGCAACGCCGCCAGGTCGTCGAACCAGGCATCGAGTTTCTGCCGCCGCTGCGCCGCTGGCTGGATAAGCCAGTAATGGAAGGCCGGGAGATCGAAATTGCAGGTGCCCCCGGGAATGGCAATGCGCTGGCGGATCGCGGTGACCAGTTCGTCCGTGCGCAGCGCCTGCCCGGGCTGGTAACCGCTTGTCCGGATGAGCGTCAGCACGTTTGCCAGCCGGCCCAGGGTCTCGTCCAGGCGCCGGCTGTCCACGCGGGGGTTCTGGCGCAGCCCCGACAGGATGCCTGCCTGGCGGTCCAGCTCCTTGATGAGCTCGGCCTTGATGTCGGTGCGCAGGAGCAGGTCGGTCACGTCGACCATCGCACTGATGGCCGCGCGTGAATGGAATTCCGACTCGCCGGCAATATTGATGCGCACCAGCTCGAACAGGTGCTCCAGGCGCAGGAACGAGCGGATCCGCTCGTTCAGCGGTTGCTCGTAGACCGCCTCGCTCTCGGTTTCCGGGAACAGCGAATTCTGCAATCCCTTGGAGATGTCTTCAGCCATGCTTCTCACGCGCCAGCACCAGGTACTTCTCATGTAACTCACGGACCTGGACGACCAGGGCCTCGCGGTCGGCATGATTGACAATGATATCGTCGGCCGCCTTGAGTCTCTGCTCTCGTGTGGCCTGCGTGCGCATGATTGCCCTGACCTCACGGTCTGTCAAATCCGATCGCGCGCAGGCCCGGGCAACCTGCTCAGCCTCGTCCACGTCCACCACCAGCACCCGCTCCAGCCGTCCCTGCCAGCCCGCTTCCACCCGCAGCGGGATCTCCACCATGCAGTAGGGGCCGTCGGCGGCGGCCACCCGCCCGGCCAGCAGGGCGCGAACCCTCGGGTGCACGATTTGCTCCAGCCGGGCGCGGGCCTGGTCATCGGCGAACACGAGCCGCCGCATGGCGGCCCGATCCAGGCTGCCGGCGGCATCAAGCACCGTGGTACCGAAGGCGGCGACAATCGCGGCCAGGCCGTCGCTGCCCGCAGCCACCGCCTCGCGTGCGAGCTGGTCCGCGTCGATGACGGTGACGCCAAGGTCGGCGAACAGCCGGGCGACCGTGCTCTTGCCGCTGGCAATGCCGCCGGTAATCCCGACCAGGAATGGCCGAGGTGCTGCGCTCATGGTGACAGGCGCCGCTGGGCGCCAGGCGGCTGGCGGCGGTGCGGCATCAGAACAGGCGCAGGTATTCGTTGGTGATGGTGCTGCCGGCATACATGGCGATCAGGCCGGCTGCCGCCAGGTACGGGCCGAAGGGGATGGGTACCTGGCGATCGTGACCGCGCAGCAGGATGAGCGCGATGCCGATGACCGCCCCGACCAGCGACGACAGCAGGATGACGACCGGCAGGCTCTGCCAGCCCAGCCAGGCGCCGATGGCGGCGAGCAGCTTGAAATCCCCGTAGCCCATGCCTTCCTTGCCGGTGACCAGCCGGAACAGCTGGTAGACCGCCCACAGCGCCAGGTAACCGGCCATTGCCCCGGCAACCGCGCTTGCCAGCGGCACGAACATGCCCTGCAGGTTGACCAGCAGCCCCGCCCACAGCAGCGGCAGGGTGATGTCGTCGGGCAGCAACTGTGTATCGAAGTCGATGACGGCGAGCGCGATGAGCGCCCAGCCAAAGCCGCAGGCGGCCAGGGCCTGCCAGCCCGGCCCGAAGTGCCACAGCGCCAGCCCGGCCACCAGGGCACCGGCGACTTCCACCAGGGGGTAGCGCACGGAGATGGCCGCGCTGCAGTGCCGGCAGCGGCCGCGCATCAGCGCCCAGCTCAACAGGGGAATGTTCTCGAGCGCAGCGATCGGATGGCCACACGCCGGGCAGCGCGAGCGCGGCCTGACCAGGTCGAACCCGCCCTCGGGCACCGGCGTGTCATCGGCCAGCACCTGCGTGGCCTCGGCCCGCCAGGCCTTGAGCATCATCAGGGGCAGCCGGTGGATCACGACGTTCAGAAAGCTGCCCACCACCAGGCCCAGGCCGAGGAAGGTGGCCCAGGCGAGTGCAGGCTCGCTTGCCAGGATGTGCTGAAGCATGGATGGCCGGTCCCCGCTGGGCCACCACGGAAGGGCGTTCGCGCCCGCTGCGGCGGCGACAGCCCGTCAGCGGCAGGGTTGAATCAGACGACCTGGCCCATCTTGAAGATTGGCAGGTACATGGCCACCACCAGGCCGCCGATCAACACGCCGAGCACGGCCATGATGAGCGGCTCAAGCAGGCTGGTGAGGGCGTCCACGGCATCGTCGACCTCCTGCTCGTACCAGTCCGCGACCTTGCCCAGCATGTCGTCCAGCGCGCCGGACTCCTCGCCGATGGCCACCATCTGTACCACCATGTTCGGGAACAGGTTGGTGTCGCGCATGGCCGACTGCAACTGGGTGCCGGTGGCGATCTCATCGCGCATCTTCATGGTTGCATCGTAGTAGACGATGTTGCCGCAGGCGCCGGCCACCGATTCCATGGCCTCGACCAGCGGGGTGCCCGCGGCGAACATGGTGGACAGGGTCCGGGCGAACCGGGCGATGGCCGATTTCTCGAAGATGTCGCCAATCACGGGCAGGCGCAGCATGAGCCTGTCGAAGAAGTTGGAAACCGCCGGGATGCGCTTGTTGGACCACCAGATACCGCCGAACAGCAGGCCGACGCCGCCGAAGATGAAATACCAGTTGGCCACGAAGGCATCGGATATGCGGATGACCAGAGCCGTCAGTGCCGGCAGGTCGGCACCGAAGTTGGCAAACATGTCGCTGAACTGCGGAATGACGAAAATCATCAGGATGGCGGTGATGATGAAAGCCACCACGATGACGGCGATCGGGTAGAACAGGGCACCCTTGATCTTGCCCTTGAGCGCTTCGGTCTTTTCCTTGTAGGTCGCCAGCTTGTGCAGCAGGGACTCCAGGATGCCGGACTGCTCACCGGCGGCAACCAGGTTCACGAACAGCTGGTCGAAGTGCGCGGGATGCTTTGCCAGGGCCTCGGCCAGTGTGCCGCCGGCCTCCACCTGCGACTTGATGTCGAGGATGAGGCTTTGCATGTTGCGGTTTTCATGGCCGCGGCCGACGATTTCGAAGGACTGCACCAGGGGGACGCCGGCGGACATCATGGTGGCGAGCTGCCGGCTGAACACGGTGATGTCCTTGCTGGTGATGGACTTGCCGCCACCGCCGCCGAACAGGGGCTTGGGCTTCTTGCGGACCTTGAGCGGGTTGATGCCTTGGCGTCGCAGCTGCGCCTTGACCAGCGAATCGCTGGTGCCCGACATCTCTCCCTTCTTGCGTTTCCCCGAGCGGTCCAGGCCCTCCCAGAGGAACATGTCCGTTTTGACGGCCTGTTCAGCCATAGATCATTCCACCGTTGATCATTCAACCGTGACCCGGTTGATTTCAGTAAGGCTGGTGACCCCCTGCTTGGCCTTGGCCAGGCCCGAGGTACGCAGGTCCCAGATACCTTCCCTGGAAGCCTGGTCGGCCAGTTGCACCGCGTTTGCGCCCTCGATGATCATGCGCTTGAGTTCATCGGAGATCGGCATGACCTGGTACAGGCCGGTACGGCCCTTGTAGCCGCTCGGGCAATCGGCACCACCGTCGCCCGGTTCGAACATGATCGTGTCGTCGCCCTCCAGCCACTCCTCGGGCATGCCTTCCTCCAGCAGTGCGGAGTTCGGAATGACCACCTGCTGGCGGTAGTCCGGGTGCAGGCGGCGGGCCAGGCGCTGGGCGGTGATGAGGTTGATGGAGGTAGCCACCGCGAAGGCGGGCACGCCCATGTCCTGCAGGCGCGTGAGCGTCTGCGGGCCGTCGTTGGTATGCAGCGTGGACATGACCATGTGGCCGGTCTGGGCGGCCTTCACCGCGATAGAGCCGGTTTCAAGGTCCCGGATCTCGCCCACCAGGATGATGTCAGGGTCCTGGCGCAGGAAGGCCTTCAGCGCCTTGGCGAAGGTCATGCCGGTGCGTTCATCGACCTGCACCTGGTTCACGCCGGGGAGGTTGATTTCCACCGGGTCCTCGGCCGTGGAGATGTTGATATCGGCGGTGTTGAGGATGTTGATGCCGGTGTACAGCGACACGGTTTTGCCCGACCCCGTGGGCCCGGTGACCAGGAACATGCCGTAGGGCTTGTGCAGGTTCTTCAGGAACAGCTCTTTCTGGAAGTCCTCGTAGCCGAGCTGGTCGATCTGCAGCTTGGCGGCATCGGAGTCGAGGATACGCATCACCGCCTTCTCGCCGTACAGGGTCGGGCAGGTGCTGACGCGGAAATCGATGGCCTTGGTCTTGGACAGCTTCAGCTTGATGCGCCCGTCCTGGGGTACCCGGCGCTCGGAGACGTCCAGGCGCGACATGACCTTGATGCGCGCGGCGATCTTGTTGGTGAGCGCGATGGGCGGCTTGGCGACTTCCTGCAGCACGCCGTCGATACGGAAGCGCACACGGTAGAACTTCTCGTAGGGTTCGAAGTGCAGGTCCGAGGCACCCTTCTTGATGGCGTCCAGCAGGACCTTGTTGACGAAGCGCACCACCGGCGCGTCGTCGATTTCGGAGTCCTGGTCGTCCTTCTCGGACGGGTCCTCACCGACCTCGAGGTCGTCGAGGTCGTCCAGCTCGGAATCGTCCATGTCGCCGAGCCCGCCCTCGGCCGCTTCCAGGGCCTTGTCGATGGCCTTGCTGAGCTTGTCCTCCTCGACCAGCACGGCCTCGGTGTTCACGCCGACATGGAACTTGATTTCGTCGATGGCCTGCAGGTTGGTCGGATCGGAGACGCCGATGTACACCCGGTTGCCGCGGCGGTACAGCGGCAGGGCGTGGTGCTTGGTGAGCAGTGCCGAGGACACCAGCTTGACGGTTTCCGGGTCGATTTCGATGGCGTCGACGTCGAGCAGCGGCACGCCGAACTCGGTCGAGGCGGCCTGCGCGATGTCGCTGGCGGCGACCAGCTTGTTCTCGACCAGCCAGGCGACGAACGGCTTTTTGTCCTGCAGTGCGTCCTGAAACGCCTGCGCGGCCTGCTCTTCCGGCAGCATCCCGTCGAGCACCAGTTTCCGGGCGAGACCGGTGAGCTGAATCTTGTTGGTCGATACCGCCATGAATGCCGCCGCTCGGAAGTCCCCCGCAAAGGTGCGTCAATGGTAGATGATTCGGCCGTAAATGGCCAAATTTGGACGCTTTTCCCTATGGCAATCTACCCCGCTCCGGCGGTCAGGCGCAAGCGGCTGAGTGGCACCGCGGGACGGCCGTCGCGCTCTGGCCACAGGGACCGTGGCCAGAGGGCTCAGGCGGCGGCGTCGGTCGCCTTGGCGAAGGCCGGCGCACCATTTTCGAGCGTGACGCGGATCCGATCGTCCGGGCCGAAGCGTCCGGCCAGGATTTCCCGCGCCAGCGGCGTTTCCAGCTCGTCCTGCACGGCCCGCTTGAGCGGGCGGGCGCCGTACACCGGGTCGAAGCCGGCACGGCCGATGTGGTCCAGGACCGCGGTTTCCACCTCCAGCGCGATGTCCTGGGCCGCCAGGCGCTCGCGCAGCCGGTCCACCTGGATGTCGGCGATGGCCCGGATCTGGGCTTCCAGCAGGGCGTGGAAGACCACCACTTCGTCAATGCGGTTGATGAACTCGGGCCGGAAACTGCGGGTGACCGTCTCCATGACCGCCGCCTTCATGGCCTCGTAGTCGGCCTGGCCGGTCATCTCCTGGATGCGCTCGGAGCCGAGGTTGGAAGTCATGACGATGACGGTGTTGCGGAAATCCACCGTGCGGCCGTGGCCGTCGGTCAGACGGCCATCGTCGAGCACCTGCAGCAGGATGTTGAACACATCCGGATGCGCTTTCTCGACCTCGTCCAGCAGGATCACCGAGTAGGGCCGGCGCCGGACGGACTCGGTCAGGTAGCCGCCTTCCTCGTAGCCGACATAGCCGGGCGGTGCGCCGATGAGGCGGGCGACGGCATGCTTTTCCATGTACTCGGACATGTCGACCCGCAGCAGCGCATCCTCGGTATCGAACAGGAAATGCGCCAGCGCCTTGCACAGTTCGGTCTTGCCGACGCCGGTGGGGCCGAGGAACAGGAACGAGCCGTTCGGCCGGTTCGGGTCCGACAGGCCGGCGCGGGAACGCCGAATGGCGTCGGCCACTGCACTCACGGCCTCTTCCTGGCCGATCACGCGCCGGTGCAGGGCCGTCTCCATGTTCAGCAGCTTCTCGCGCTCGCCCTCCAGCATCTTGGAGACCGGGATGCCGGTCCACTTGGACAC